>NZ_JAAKZY010000410.1 GCF_011045015.1 Streptomyces scabichelini
CCCGCCGCCCCGTCCGCTCCCCGCGAGGGACTTCCTGAAGGCCCCGATCTGATGCGCACGCTCTGTCTCCGAGGACCCGGCTCGCCGGCCTCCGGTGCGCTGCGCGGGCTGCGGGCCGGGCTTCTGGCGGTGCTGTGCGTGTGGCTGCCGCTGGCCGGGCACGTGCTGTCGCAGGGGCACACGCCCCGGTGGATCATTGTGGCCGCGATGGCGGCGGTCGCCGTACCAGGCGCGGCAGTCCTGACGCGATATCGGCTGACCGACACCCAGCTGCTGGGCGTGCTCGCCCTCGCGCAGCTCGCCTACCACGCCGCCTACTCCCTGCCAGGAGCCTGCGCGGCGGTGACCGGGCAGGACAGCGCCTTCGGTGGTCTGTCCTGGCTGGTGGAACATGAAGCGGTCGCCGGGCCGCCGCCCGGGGTGCTGCTGGCCGGGCACCTGGTCACGCTGCTGCTCGCCGCCCGCCTGCTGGGCATCACGGAGCGGCTGCTGTGGCAGAGCAGGCCGCTGCTGGCGGCTGTGGGGCGTCTGCTGCTGTTCCTCTGGCCGCTCCTGAACGGTCGTCACGGCACCGGGCCGCAGGCCGTGTTCGCCGAGAGCACCTCACCGCTGGTGTCGGCGCTGCTGGTGCGGCTACACGAGGGAAGGGCTCCCCCGCGCCACGGGCACAGTCCGTTCGCCCTTTTCCGGCCGACGCCGATCGGCGCTCCCTGCATGCCCTGACGGGCCTGACGCGAGGACCGCCCGGCGGGCCGGTTCCGCCATCCCTGGCGGCCGAGTCGCCGGGGGATACAGAGAGTCCCGCGTCATGAAAGTCCCCGACCGGCGTGCCGCCCGCACGGCGGCCCGCACCCTCGTCGTACCCGCCGCCCTGGCAGTCCTGGCCGTCACCGCCCCGCAGGCTGCCGCCCACACCGAACTCGACACCAGCAGCCCGGACGCGAACGCCACGCTCGCCGGACTGCCCCCGCGCGTCACGCTGACCTCCAGCGACGCGATGACCCAGAAGTACGCCAAGATCGCCGTCACCGCGCCGGACGGCAAGCCGGCCGCGACGGGCGAGCCGCAGGTCTCGGGCAAGGCGGTCACGCTCGCCCTCGACACCGGCTCCCCTGCCGGGCGCTACACGGTGGGATACCGGGTCGTCTCGGCCGACGGACATCCCGTCTCGGGCTCGTACACCTTCACCGTCCAGGCGACGGGCAGCTCCAGTCCGTCGCCGCGTTCCACAGAGGCGGCCAATGCGCCGGCTCGGGAGACCGAGGCGGATGCGGCTGCTGGGGAGTCTTCCGACGCGGGCGTCACCATGCTCATCGGTGCCGGTGTGCCGGCGCTCGCCGTGGCGGCCGCGGGCGGGTATGTGGCGCGGCGGAAGCGAGCCGGTCATGGCCACTGAGACCACCAAGACCCGGCGGCTGCCGCAGCTGCCCCTCGTGCTGGCCGCATCGGTCGGCGTCGCCGTCGCGGTGACGGTCGTCGCCGTGTGGGCCGGTGGCGGCGCGGCAGTCGAGATCCCCGGCATTCCGGATGCCGGGGCGGTGACCGCCTGGGGACTGCCCGTTGCCCGTACGGTCGCGGACGCGGCCGCGGTGGCCACCGTCGGCGCGCTGCTGTTGGTCGTCGTCCTGCTGCCGGGCGGCAAGAAGCTCAGCAACACGCAGCTGCGCTATCTCAACTGGGCTGCGGCAGCGGCGGCATTGTGGGCGGCCGCGTCGGCCGCCGCGCTGGTGTTCACGCTCTCGGACCTGTTCGCCCAGCCCGTCGCAGAGGTCGCTTCCGCAGCGGTCCTGGCGGACTTCGTCACGACCGACGCCCAGGGACGCTCATACGCCCTGATGACGGCCGCCGCCGGAATGATCGCGACGCTCTGCGTGGGCATCGGCACCGCGCGCTGGGCACGCCTGGCTCTCCTGGTCGCGCTCGCCGGACTGCTGCCGCCGGTCTTCACCGGGCACTCCTCGGCGGCGGGCAACCACGACGCGGCGGTCACCAGCCTCGCCCTGCATCTGGTCGGCGTGGCCCTGTGGGTCGGTGGCTTGGTCTTCGTCCTCGTGGTCGCCGCGCGCCGCGAGCACGAGGCGGCGGACGCGGCCCGGCGCTTCAGCCCGCTCGCCGCAGGAGCCCTGCTCGCGGTCGCGGCCAGCGGGATCGTCAACACCGCGGTCCGCCTCCCGTCCATGAGTGACGTGTTCACCGGCCGGTACGGGCTGATGGTGCTGACCAAGGCGGTGGCGCTTGCCGTACTGGGCGGCATCGGCTGGTGGCACCGCCACCGCACGCTGCCCGCCCTGAAGCACGGCATACGGCGGGCATTCGTCCGTCTCGCGGCCGGTGAACTCCTCCTCATGGCCGCCGTGATGGGCCTCGCCGTCGGCCTGTCGCGCACCCCGGCACCCGGCGCCACAGAAGCGGCGCTCTCCCCCACCGAGGAACTGCTGGGCTTCCCCATGCCTCCGCCACTCGGCGACTTCCCCTGGACCCCGCTGTTCACCCAGTGGCACTTCGACCCGCTGTTCGCGTTCGGCACCGCGGCCGCCGCCCTGCTGTACCTGGCGGGCGTGCGCAAGCTGCGGGCCCGCGGCGACAAGTGGCCCGTCGGACGCACCATTTCGTGGCTGCTGGGTCTGGCGGTGACCGTGCTGGCGACCATGAGCGGGCTCGCGGTCTACGGCAAGGTGCTGTTCAGCGTGCACATGGGCCAGCACATGATCCTCGCGATGACCGTGCCGATCCTGCTCGTTCTCGGCGCACCCGCCACACTCGCCCTGCGCGCCTTGCCCCGCGCCCCCAAGGGCGAGCCGGACGGCCCGCGGGAGATGTTGATGAAGCTCCTGCACAGCCGCTACGTGAAGGTCATCTCGCATCCGGTGGTGGCGAGCGTGCTGTTCATCGGCAGCGCCTTCGTCGTCTACTACTCCTCGCTCTTCGAGACTCTGATGAGCAGTCATCTGGGCCACCTGTTCATGCTGGTGCATTTCCTGGCCGTCGGACTGCTGTTCTTCTGGGTCGTCATCGGCATCGACCCCGGGCCGGCCCGACCACCCCATCTGGGACGGCTCTTCGTACTGATCCTGACGATGCCCTTCCACTCCTGGTTCAGCATCTCGCTGATGAGTTCCAGCGCGCTGATCGGCGAGGGCTGGTGGTCGGCGCTGGAGCGGCCCTGGGTCGAGTATCCGATGGACGACCAGTACGACGCCGGCGCCATCGCCTGGGCCACCGGCGACATCCCCGTACTGATCACCACGATCATCCTGGCCATCCAGTGGGTCCGCTCCGACCAGCGCGAGGCCCGCCGCGTCGACCGGAAGATCGACCGCGGCGACGGCAACGACCCGCTGGCCGCCTACAACGCCTACCTGGCGAGCCTGCACGCCCGCGACCGCCGCCCCACCCGGCCGGTGCGACCACCGCGTACCCCCGACAACACCGGCGAGACCGCGGC
>NZ_JAAKZY010000411.1 GCF_011045015.1 Streptomyces scabichelini
CCCCCGCGCACCCACCACAGCCCCGGACTCCGCCAGGATCATCCGATACGGGGCATCGAGCAGCTCCCCGTACAGGTCCCCGGCAACAGCCCGAGCATGATCGGACTGCCCCGCAAGCAGCATGCGCAGCACAGCCGCCCCGATCCGCTGCTCCGCGGCATACAACGACCGCGACCGCTCGGTCGTGAGCGTCAGCAGAGCGATGGCGGAGTGAACGGCGTACCGCTCGGCCGTACCCGGCGCAGCAGCCGTACCCACGGCCAACGCGCCCAGAGGCCGCCGCCCGGTCCCCAGCGAATGCAGCTCGACACGGTCCTCCCCGTCACCCTCCTCGCCCCCCTCCTCGGAGGACCCCCCGACGACGGAACTCGCGGGCACGGACCGCTCCCACAGCCGCTCCACATCGGCGGTGAGCCGGGCGGCCCGCCGCCCCGCCCACTCGGGCGCGGTGGCGACGACGGCACCGGTCGCGTCGTACAGCGCGGTCCACCCGTCGATCTGCGAGGCAAGAGCGGTGAGCAACCCCTCGGGCCCCTCGCTCAAGGCCCGTTTGGTCAGCTCGCGTTGAGCGGCGAACCCCGCCGTCACGGCCCGGTACTGATCGGCGGCGATCGCGGCGGAGACCGCTTTGCTGATGGCGAGGAAGGGGGTACGCCGAGGCACTGCGAGGAGCGGCAGCCCCTCCAGCTCGGCGGCATCGACCAGGGCCTTCGGAATGTCCTCGTAGTGGACCCCGACAGCGAATCCGAGCCCGGCGACTCCCGCCCCCGCGAGCCGCTTCACATACCGCCGCATCGCCTCGGGATCCTCCGCCTCCAGCTTGAGCGCGGTGATCAGGAGCAGCTCCCCGCCCTCCATGTACGGCACGGGGTCGGCGAGTTCGCTGGCGTGGGCCCAGCGGACGGGCCGGTCCAGGTGTTCCTTGCCCGCGCGCACGGTGAGTTTGAGCGCCGAGTGCTGGACGAGCGAGGCGAGCGTGGGGGGCATGGGACCTTCAGGTCTTCCTGGCCTGGCCTTCACAGAACCGGCGGGAGTGGCGGACGGTGTGATCTTTTAGCCGTCATGTATGAACGACCTGTGTCGATTCTGCCTCACCGTACGGTCACCGCGTCACGCGCCGCTCATCCCCGAAGATCCACCAGCAGCGGCGGCGCATGCTCCCCCCGCACGCTGGTGAGCGACAGCACCGCATGCCCCGGCGGAACGGCATGCGCCAGCTCGGAAGCGGACCACCGCTCACGCTCGACCTGCCGCACGGTGACGGCCCGGGCGGTGGGTGCCCGTCCGGTGATCACCCGCCGCAGTGCGTGGACGGTCTTGCCGAGCGGGGTCTCGGCGATGATCTGCCGGTCGGTGACGTCCCGCGCCTCGATCCACTCCTTGCCCCACACCTCGGCGAAGTCCTGCCCGTCCCAGGGCGTGAGCCCGGACAGCGCCATCCGGCAGCCGATCGCACCGAGCAACGGCGACCGCAGCGGCCGCGGCACGTCGTCGAGCGTACGCAGGGTCAGTACGACACCGGCGTTGCCGGACCGCAGCCGCTGGACTCCGCGTACGGCCTCGGGAGTCACCACGCCCGTCGCGTCGTCCAGCACCAGACACGCGAACAACGACCGGTCCTCCCGCACCGCGACACTCGCCGTGAACTGCGCGAGCACCAGCCGCGCGAGGATCCGCGAGGCATCGGCATGCCCGCGCTCGGGCAGATCGATGCGCACCCGCACCGGGTGATCAAGCGCCCTCAGCGAAAACGGCCGCGACTGCCCGGACGTGTCGAAGAAGCCCGCGAAGGCGGGCCGGTCCAGCAGGGCGACCCGATCCGCGAGTACGCCTCCCACATCGCCCGGATGCCCCAACTGCCGCTCTCGGGCGTCGAGTTCACGCAGCAACGATTCCTGCCCGGCTTCCGTGAGGGCCTTGCGGAGCGCACCGAGCGGGCCGGGCGCGCCGTCGAGGAGCTGCCGCAGTTCGGGTACGGAAGGGAAGCGCCCGTGGACCGCGCGGTACGGCCCGAGCAGCTGGGCGAGCACGGTGGTGGACCGGCGGCTGTCCCCGCCGGGATGCGGATCGGTGAGGTCGCCGACCAGGGCCTCTGCGAGTACGGCCGCCGCCTCGTCGGGGTCGGTGGTCCCGCCGTACAGGTCGAGGTCGTACACGGACTCGGGGTTGCCGACCCGCACGACGACGTCGTACGCGTCCACGGGCCCGAGCCCCGCGCCCGCGGCGCCGACCACGACGACGGCGGCCCGCCCGGCGAGCGCGTGCAGACACAGCGATTCGGCGAGCGGCCAGACGACACCGCCGGTCTTGCCTGATCCGGCGGGGCCGACGGCGAGCAAGGAGGTGCCGAGGAGTTCGGGGCCGAGTGCGAGTCCGGTGCCGCGGTAGGCGTACGGATTGCGCTTGTCGTCGGCGGTCGTGCCGAGCCGGACCTGCCCGGTGACGAGGTCGTGCTGGGCGAGGCGTCCCGGAAGATCACGGTCGCCTGAGGGGTGCAGACAGGCGGCGGACCCGTCCTTCAGCACGGCGCCGGTGAAGGTGGCGAGGCTGTGCCGACCGGTGCGCACTCCCTGCCAGGCCCGGGTGATGCGCGCGTGGTCGACGTCGCGCATGAGCCCGGAACGGGCCTCGGCGACAAGCCGCTCGGCGGCGTCGGTGGCTCCGGCGGCGCGGAGCTGGGGCCACTCGGCGGGGTCTTCCTCGGGTTCGGGAGCCGTCTGCTCGGGCTCTCGGCGCCGGAAGTGCCGCAAGTGGGGGGCGCCGAAGCGGTGCCAGACCTCGCTCCAGCGGCCGAGCCGACCGACCGCGACCATGATGGCCAGGGCGACCAGCAGCTCATAGCCCCGGAACACGATGAGTGTGCCGATGTCGCCGATCTCACTGTCGTTACCACGCCAGGAGTCGGGAGTGATCAGGAAGAGCGGCACCCACCACCAGTCGCCCAGGTAGCCGTTCTGCAGCAGCGACCAGATCAGCCACCCCACCAGGAAGGCGATCAGCGCCCCGCTGAGCAGTTGGCGCGTGGGGATCTCGTCGGGCTCCTCCGTGGGTCGCGGCCGGTGCCCGAACCGCCACACCCCCGGCGCCGCCTCGGGGCGGGGGGTCCGCAACCACGTCAGGAAGGTGGAGCCGCTCGGCGGGGCCTCCGGCGGCTGCGCGGGCCGCGGCGGCGCCTGAGGCGGCGCCGCCGGGCGCGGCACACGATCGGCGTGTGTGCCCCGTGTGTCCTGCCTGCCGTCGCTGTCCATCGCCCTTGTCCCCTGACCAGCCGTTCGATCCACCATCAGCGAGCCAATCTAATGCCCCCGCAGGGGGAGTTCACCGCATTGCCCGGCCAGGCCCGGGCCGACTCCTCGGCCACCGCCATGTCCACCACGGACAACCCGCCCCGCCGACAACACCCACATGGAGCATGCCCACTC
>NZ_JAAKZY010000412.1 GCF_011045015.1 Streptomyces scabichelini
GCGGGGAACGGCGGGGAGGGACGTGGGTGATCTTCCAGGTGGGAGGGTGCACCGCGACTGCGCCTTCGAGTCGTCTGTGACGGTGAGTGTTCACGTTTGTTGACAGCGTGAGGGGCGGTACTTCAGGATCTGGTGATCGCGTTTCCGCTTCGAGCGGGTCCGCGCACGGGGAACGTCGTCTGCCCGACGAGCAATTGGGCTTTTCCTGGTGCAACTCCGGTGGCTTGAGCGCCCCGTGGAGCACCGGCATCGAATTCGGCACCTCGACCGCGTAGCGCTGTGTGACTGCGCCATTCGGCGGCTGTGCCGTTCTGCGGCTGTGCCGCTGTGGTGCCGTGCCGCTGTGGCGCTTGCGCGAGTGCATCCCCCCACTCACAACCCTCACAAGGAGTTCGTCTTGCTGCACCAGGTAACCGCCCTGCGCGTCGCCGCGCCCGTCGCCGTTCTCGCGCTCACCCTGACCGCGTGCGGCGGCGGAGAGGACAAGGCCGACGCGAAGAAGCCCGCCGGCAAGGCGAAGGCGGCGGCAACTCCGGCCGAGGCGGCCTCCGGTGGCGAGCTGGCCACGGGTGAGAGCGCCGAGGGCAAGGTCGAGGAAGAGGCCGGCAAGGTCACGTACGACATCACCGCGCAGAAGGTCGATGTCGGCACCGAGGCCGAGGCCCAGAAGCTGGTGCAGGACAAGGCGGAGGCCAAGGGCCTGGTGCTCGCGGTCGCTCACATGAAGTTCACGCACAAGTCGGGCCCGGCCCTGACGTCCGACTCCGACGCGGGCGAGGGCACCACCATCTGGGCGGACGGAAAGAGGGGCGCCCTGCTCATCGGCGCCTCCGACGACGCGCCCGGCTGCGAGGACCCGTACGACGTCGAGAGCTGGAAGCAGGGCGAGAGCCACACGTTCTGCGAGTCGTACCTGATCCCCGCGAACGCGAAGGAGATGGAGGTCCACTGGTCGGAGGAGGACGGGGAGCCGTACATCTGGAAGTTCCCTGGCCAGTAGGGCAGTTGGCGGGGTGTGGCGTGGCGGCCGAGGGCTTCGTAGCGGCCACAGACTTCACTGCCGTGCGGTGGTCGCCGCCCATGCCGTGATCTTCCATCGAAAGGATGAGGTATGAAGAGATCCGCTGCCGTGACTGCCGGCGCCCTCTCCATCGCCGTACTCACCGGCCTCACCGCCTGCGGAAGCGGCGACTCGGAGACGGACGCGGCGGCCGACAAGCCCAAACCCGAGGCCACGGCTTCCCGGGCGAAGGAAGTGAGCCCGGCCGAGCGCCTGGCGAAGCTCGTGATCACCCCGGCGGACGTCGGCGGCCACAACGTCGAGGAACTCGAAGAGGAGTTCATCTTCGCCAAGTCCCAGGACGAGGTCACCCTCGACAAGAAGGTGTGCGCCCCACTGGCGTACGCGATGAACCAACTTCCCGTCGGCGAGCCGCAGGCCGACCTCACGCGAGTGGCCTCGAAGGACGCCAACGGCTCCACGTACGTCACGCTCAACGCCTACGAGGACGACGGTAAGGCGGAGTCGGCCATGGCCGGCCTCTCCAAGGCGGTGGACTCCTGTGGCACCGGCTTCACCGTCGAGGCGAACGGCAACACGAGCCCGTACGACTCGGTCACCGCCGAGAAGGCGGACCCGGCGGGCGACGAGTCCGTGGCCTTCAAGTCGACGATGACGTTCAGGGGCGTCAGCCACACGGTCCACACGGCAGCCGTACGCAGCGACGACGTCATCGCCGTGTACTTCGCGGTGGACGGCAGGGCCATCGCGGAGTCCAGGCCCAGCGACACCAAGGTCTCACCCGACGTGGCCAAGGCGCAGAACGCGAAGCTTGGTTGAGTTGATGGGTGCGCGCCGGCCCCGGGTACCTGGTCACCTGGTACCCGGGGCCGCTGCTTCGCTCAGTCCCGATCCCGATCCGGATTCCGATCAGTAAGGGCCGTTGACGTTGTCGATCGAGCCGTACCTGTCGGCGGCGTAGTTGCAGGCCGCCGCGATGTTCGCGACGGGGTCGAAGGGGTCCGTCGCCGTACCCGGCACGTGGTAGGCGTTGAAGGTCGGATCGATGGTCTGCAGGAGGCCCTTGGACGGCGTCCCGGCCGCGGCGTTGGAGTCCCAGTTGTTGATGGCCTGCGGGTTGCCCGCCGACTCGCGCATGATGTTGCGGTAGATGCCGTCGTACGAACCCGGAATCCCGTTCTGGGCCATGATGTCGAGCGCCTGCTTGATCCAGCCGTCGAGGTCGTTCGTGTACGTCTGCGCAGGGGCGGGAGTGGGCGCGGGCGCCTCGGACTTGACGGGCTCGGAGGCAACCGTGTCCGTCTTCAGATTGTTTGCTGATGTTTGGGCGTTTTTCGTGCCCACCGTCAGCGTGAGGCCCGGGTGAATCAGCGACGGGTCATCGCCGACGACCGCGCGGTTGGCCTTGTACAGGTCCTTCCAGCCGCCGCTCACGGAGTGCTTTCTCGCGATCTTGGACAGGGTGTCGCCCGAGACCACCTTGTACGTGACGAGCTCGACCTGCGGGACTGCGGTCGGCGCCGCCTGCGCGACCTGTGCGGCCTGTGTGGACTGCGTCGGCTGGGCGGCGTGGGCGCCGGTCGCCCCCACGATCGGGAGCGCGAGCGCGGCTCCACCCGTTCCCGCGGCGACGATGCCGCGGGTGACGGGGCGGGCTTTCGGACGACGGTGCTTACCTCGTGCGGCCATGGCGAATTCCTCTCCGGCGCCTGCGAGGTGAGCTGTCGGGTTCGGGCGGGAGATGCCCGGCCGCACACTGAATGCGACTTCACCCCAAGCCGTTCCGCTGTCGGACCGGCGACTTACCTGGGTCCCCCGCTCCTGCCGTAACGCGTAGACGGGTGGGTTCCGGGGCGGCGGCAGGATTCGGCGATCCGCCCGGATCGACGAGAACGTATGCGAGAGCACACACCCGAAACAAGGCCCGAAATGCCGGTGCGCCCCTTATGAACTCGTCGAAACGACGGGCAAATCGCCCGATTACTCCGGAACGCAACCCTCAACTTACGTTCTGCAAAGCAGAAGTTGCCGAGACGCACCCTCAACACCCAATCCACCCGAACGTGACCCATTTCACGCGATCAAGCACCATCAAGCCTGAACAAAGCGGCAATATAGGCAACTCGGGCATTGTGCTCAGCGAGAGCCGACCCGCGCTGGGGTCGAAGCGGAGGCCGGAATGCCGGCGTTCGGGAAGCCGCCAGGAGCTGAGCTGCTGTCGGAGACGGCTTGTACTCTGCACTCATTCGACGATCGGACGATCACGAACACGGGCATGCGGGCACGGGGCGGGCGTCCAGGGG
>NZ_JAAKZY010000413.1 GCF_011045015.1 Streptomyces scabichelini
GCCTCAGTCACGCCACGACTGGGGGCGGAGCCCCCAGTCGTGGCGTGACTGAGGCGGAGCCCCATCACGGCGCAGGGGGCGCTCCCCGCCGATCGGGGCCCCGCCGCCGTGTCGCGGGGAGCCGGTCAGCCGTGGGCGGCCGCGGTCCGCAGGGCGATCCGGTGTTCGCCCGCGTACACGTTCATGGAGGCGCCCCGGAGGAAGCCGACGAGGGTCAGGCCTGTCTCCGCCGCCAGGTCCACGGCCAGCGACGAGGGCGCCGAGACGGCGGCCAGGACCGGGATGCCCGCCATCACGGCCTTCTGGGCGAGCTCGAAAGAGGCCCGGCCGGAGACCAGCAGCACCGTGCGGGAGAGCGGGAGCGTGCCGTTCTGGAGGGCGCGGCCGACCAGCTTGTCGACCGCGTTGTGCCGGCCCACGTCCTCGCGGATGTCGAGCAGCTCGCCGTCCTCGGTGAACAGGGCCGCCGCGTGCAGGCCCCCGGTCCGGTCGAACACCCGCTGAGCCGCGCGAAGCCGGTCGGGGAGGCTTGCGAGCAGCTCGGGTGCGAGCCGTACCGGGGGAGTGTCGCCGCCGCACGTGTCGTCGATCGCCCAGCGGGCCGTCGTACGCACCGCGTCCAGGCTCGCCTTGCCGCACAGACCGCAGGACGAGGTCGTGTACACGTTGCGTTCGAGAGTGATGTTGGGGATCACGACGCCCGGCGCGGTCTTCACGTCGACGATGTTGTACGTGTTGGACCCGTCCACCGTCGCGCCCGCGCAGTAGACGATGTTCTGGAGCTCTTTCTGGTCGCCCAGCACTCCCTCGCTGACGAGGAAACCCGCCGCCAGCGCGAAGTCGTCACCCGGAGTGCGCATCGTGATCGCGAGCGGCTTGCCGTTCAGCCGGATCTCCAGGGGTTCCTCGGCGACGAGCGTGTCCGGGCGGGTGGAGACGGCCCCGTCCCGGATACGGATCACCTTGCGTCGTTCCGTGACTCGTCCCATTTTCTGATCAGCCCCGGTTCTGTACGTGCTGGTAGCCGAAACGGCCCTTGATGCAGAGGTTGCCGTGGGTCACCGGGTTGTCGTGCGGAGAGGTGACCTTCACGATTTCATTGTCCTGCACGTGCAGGGTGAGGTTGCAGCCCACTCCGCAGTACGCGCACACCGTGGTCGTCTCGGTCTGCGCCGACTCGTCCCACGTACCCGCCGCGCGCATGTCGAACTCCGACTTGAAGGACAGCGCCCCGGTCGGGCACACCTCGATGCAGTTGCCGCAGTACACACAGGCGGAGTCCGTGAGCGGGGCGTCGTGCTCGACCGCGATCCGGGCGTCGAAGCCGCGCCCGGTGACGGAGATCGCGAAGGTGTTCTGCCACTGGTCGCCACAGGCGTCCACGCACTTGTAGCAGAGGATGCACTTGTCGTAGTCGCGGACGTAGAGGTCGTTGTCGATCTTTGGTTGTTCATTCAGCCGGGCCGCGTCCGGGCCGAATCGGTCCGGCTTCGCCTCGTACTCCTTGAGCCACTCGGCCACCTGGGGTGTCGTCGACAAGTCGACCGAGGAGGCGAGGAGTTCGAGGACGATCTTGCGGCTGTGGCGGGCCCGCTCGGTGTCCGTGCGCACCTCCATGCCCGGCTCGGCCTTGCGCGAGCAGGCCGGGACAAGGGTCCTGGCCCCCTCGACCTCGACGACGCAGACCCGGCAGGCGTTCTTGGGCGTCAGGGTGTCCCCCTGGCACAGGGTCGGCACGTCCTTGCCCGCGGCCCGGCAGGCGTCGAGGATCGTCGACCCCTCGGGGGCCCGGACCGGCTCGCCGTCGAGCGTGAACTCCAGCAGACGGCGGGGAATCCCCAGCGGTGTCACGGTCATACGGCGGCTCCTGTGCGGGCTCCCGTGCGGGCACCCATGCGGCGGTTCGCGGTCATTTGCACGCCTCCGGTCATTCGTACGCCCCCAAGCGGTCGATGGCGGATTCCACGGCGTTCCACGCGGTCTGCCCGAGACCGCAGATCGAGGCGTCCTTCATGGCACGGCCCACCTCGCGGAGCAGGGCGATGTCGGACGCCGCGTCCGCGCCCGTCCGCTCGACGATGCGGTGCAGCGCCTCCTCCTGGCGCACGGTCCCGACCCGGCACGGCACACACTGGCCGCACGACTCGTCGCGGAAGAACTCGGCGATACGGAGGAGCAGGCGGGGGAGGGGAACGGTGTCGTCGAAGGCCATCACGACACCTGAGCCGAGCGTGGTGCCGGCCTCCCGGGTGCCTTCGAAGGTGAGCGGGATGTCCAGTTCGTCGGGCCGTACGAACCCGCCGGCCGCGCCGCCGAGGAGGACGGCGCGCAATCGTTCGCGTACGCCTGCCAGCTCCAGCAGTTCGCCGAGCGTCGCGCCGAACGGAAGCTCGTAGATGCCGGGGCGGTCGACGCTTCCCGACACGCAGAAGAGCTTGGGGCCCGTCGACTTCGAGGTGCCGATCGCCGCGTACGCCTCGGCCCCCATCGTGAGGATGGACAGCACGTTGACCAGCGTCTCGACGTTGTTCTCGGCAGTGGGTTTGCCGAACAAACCCTTCTCTACGGGGAAGGGTGGTTTCGAGCGGGGCTCTCCTCTGTACCCCTCGATGGAGTTGAAGAGGGCGGTCTCCTCGCCGCAGATGTACGCGCCCGCGCCGCGCCGGATCTCGATGTCGAACGCGTACCCCTGGCCGAGGATGTCGTCGCCGAGCAGTCCACGCGCGCGTGCCTGCTCGATGGCGTGCTCCAGGCGCTCCAGTGCGCGCGGGTACTCGCCGCGCAGGTACAGGTAGCCCTTGTGTGCGCCGACCGCGTAGCCCGCGATCGTCATCGCCTCTATGAGGGAGTACGGATCGCCCTCCATGACCACGCGGTCCTTGAAGGTGCCCGGCTCGGATTCGTCGGCGTTGCAGACGAGGTAGTGGGGGTGGTCGGGCTGGGAGGCCGTGGCCTGCCATTTGCGGCCGGTGGGGAAGGCGGCGCCGCCGCGGCCGACCAGGCCCGCGTCGGTGACCTCGCGGATGACTCCGGCGGGGCCGAGTGCGAAGGCCCGGCGGAGGGCCGTGTAGCCGTTGTGGGCGCGGTAGTCGTCGAGGGAGGTGGGGTCGGCGGCTCCGATGCGGTGGAGGAGGAGCAGTGACGGGTCGCCCGCCTGGGGGACGGCCATCGATGCGGGAGGTTCCTCGGGTGCGGCGCCGGGGGCGGTGGCCGCGAGGATGGCGGATTCGACGGTGGCGGGGGCGGCGACGGAGGTGGCCCTGAGGGTTTCGCCCCCGCCGCCCCTACCCGTCCCGTCCTGTCCCTGGG
>NZ_JAAKZY010000414.1 GCF_011045015.1 Streptomyces scabichelini
GCCCTTGGGGATGGGACAGGTAGGGGCGGCGGGGGCGAGAGCCCGTGATGAGCCGGACCGGCCGTGTCCCGGCAGCGGCACGCGGCGCGCTGCTGCGCTGGACCGTGCTCGCGGCAGCCGTCGCCGCATGGCAGGTCAGCGCCCGCGCACACGGCAGCGTCTACTTCCCACCCCCCGCCGACATCGCCCGGCACGCCTACGACCTGTGGTTCTCAGGACCGGCCGGACACGCCTTCCTCACCACCGACGCCGTGGACAACATCCTCCCCAGCCTCGGCCGGATGGCCACCGGGTTCGCGATCGCCGCGGTCGCCGGAATCGCGCTCGGAGTCGCCGTCGGCCGCTCCCGGCGGGCGTACGCGCTCTGCAACCCGGTGCTGCAGTTCGCGCGCGCGATCCCGCCCCCGGCCCTCGTGCCCGTCTTCGTCGTGGTCTTCGACTTCGGTACCCCGATGCAGCTCGCGTCGATCGTCTTCAGCGCCGTATGGCCCGTACTGATCAATACGGCCGAGGGGGCGCGCAACACCGACCCCCTGCGGCTCGAAGTCGCCGCCGTACTGCGGCTGACCGCGCCCGAGCGGCTGTGGCTGCTGCTCCTGCCGTCCGCGCTGCCGCGCATCTTCGCGGGCCTGCGCCTGAGCCTTTCGCTCTCGCTCATCCTCATGGTCTTCTCGGAGCTGCTGCCGGGCACGGCCAACGGCATCGGCTTCACCCTCACCGACGCCCAGTCGCGCTCCGACCTGCTCACCGTGTGGGCCGCACTGGTGCTGCTCGGCGCGCTCGGATATCTGCTCAACACCGGCCTGCTGGCGGTCGAGAAACGGCTGCTCGGCAGAGGGAGGCCCGTATGAACCCTGGGACGGGAACTGTTCTGGACTCCGTCGTCCAATTCTGCCGCGACACCGGCATGACCACGGTCTTCGGCAATCCGGGCTCCACGGAGCTGCGGATGTTCCGCGACTGGCCCGAAGACTTCACGTACGTACTGGGCTTACAGGAGTCCGTCGCCGTCGCCATGGCCGCGGGCCACGCGCTCGGCACCGGACGCGCGGCCCTTGTCAGCCTGCACTCGGCGGGCGGTGTCGGACACGCGCTGGGCGCGGTCTTCAACGCGTACCGCGACCGGGTGCCCCTCGTCGTCATGGCCGGCCAGCAGTCGCGCCCGCTGATCCAGCTGCGGCCGTTCCTCGGTGCCGACGAACCGGCCCAGTTCCCGCGCCCGTACGTGAAGTTCAGCCGTCAGCCGGACCGCGCGGCGGACGTCCCCGCGGTGCTCGCCGAGGCCCACCGCATCGCCATGTCCCACCCCCGCGGCCCGGTCTTCGTCTCGGTCCCCGAGGACGACTGGGACCAGCCGGCCCCGCCCGTCGAGCCGCGCGCCGTGCACGGCGCGTTCACGGCCGACGCCGACGCGCTGTCCACCCTGGCCGCGCGCCTCGACGCCTGTGAGCGGCCCGCGCTGGTCGTCGGGCCCGGAGTCGACGACGAGTACGCGCTCGCCGAGGTCCGTACCCTCGCCGAACGCACCCGCGCGGCCGTCTGGATCAGCCCGATGTCCGGCCGCTCCGGCTTCCCCGAGTCCCATCCGCTCTTCCAGGGCTTCCTGCCGCCGGCAGCCGACCGGCTGACGGCCTGCCTGGAGGCGTACGACCTGGTGGTCGTCCTGGGGGCGCCCCTGTTCACGTACCACTTCCATACGGAGAGCCCGCCGCTGCCCGCGCGCACCGAACTGTTCCACCTCGACTGCGACCCGGGTCAGGCGGCGTGGCTGCCGACGGGGACAAGCATTGTGACGACCCTGAAGCCGGCGCTTCGGCAACTCGCGGCGCTGCTGGGCGAGTCGGAGTCGGACCGTAAACCGCCTCCCCTGCGCGAGGCACCCCTTCCGGTGTCCGCTGTCGACGACATCACGCCGGAGCTGGTCCTCGACCTGCTTCAGGAGCGGCTGCCGCGCGACCGCGTCCTCGTCGAGGAGGCACCCAGCCATCGTGACGCGATCCACGCGCGCGTGCGGGTCGATCTGGAGGGCGGCTACCTCACCACCGGCAGCGGGGCGCTCGGCTGGGGGCTGCCGCTGGCCGTCGGGCGCGCGCTGGCCGACCGGCGGCGGCTGGTGTGCGTGGTCGGCGACGGCTCGGCCCTCTACTCCGTCCAGGGCCTGTGGACCGCCGCGCGCCATCGGGTGCCGGTCACGTACGTCCTCCTCGACAACGGCGGTTACGCCGCCGTACGCGCCCTCGGCCACCGCATCGACATCGCGCCCGTCCCCGGTACGGAGATCGGCGGCGTCGACTTCACCGCGCTCGCCGCCGGGTTCGGGTGCCCGGCGGCGTACGTCGAACGGCCCGCAGAACTCCCCGCCGCCCTCGACCGTGCGCTGGCTCAAGGCGACGACGACGGCCCTTATCTCCTCCACGTCCGAGTAACCGGCATCGGCACGGACACCGACTCCGACAGCGACTCCGGCACCGAAGGCGGCGCGCTCGACTCCAGGGACAGGTGACCGATCCGCATGCTCCGCCTCGACTCGCTGGGCCAGCGCTACGGCGAACACCGGGTCCTGCACGACATCAGCCTCACCGTGCCCGACGGTCAACTCCTGTGCGTGGTCGGGCCGTCCGGGTGCGGTAAGTCGACCCTGCTGCGGACCGTCGCGGGGTTGCTGCCCACGTACGAGGGCGCGGTCAGTATCGACGGGGACCCGGTCGTCGGAGTCCCCGACCGGCTCGCGGTCGTCTTCCAGGACTACGGGCGTTCGTTGTTTCCTTGGTTGTCCGTCCGCGAGAACGTGGCGTTGCCGTTGCGGCGGCGGGGGATGGGGCGGGCCGAACGGCGGGACGAGGCCGAGCGCATGCTGGAACGGGTCGGCCTCGGCGGCGCCGGGCGCCGCCATCCCTGGCAGCTGTCGGGAGGCATGCAGCAACGGGTCGCCATCGCACGGGCGTTGGTGTGCCGCCCCTCACTCCTCCTCATGGACGAGCCCTTCGGCTCCCTCGACGCACAGACCCGGGAGGACCTCGAGGATCTGCTGCTCGAGGTGCACCGGGCGGAGGGGACGACGATCGTGTTCGTCACGCATGACATCGACGAGAGCGTTTACGTGGGGGACCGGGTTGTCGTTCTCTCGGCGGGGCCCGGGTCGCGTGTCGTGCTCGACCTGCCGGTGTCGCTGCCGGTGCCCGCGCCGGGGAAGCGGGATCAGATCGGTACGCGGGGGCTGCCGGAGTTCGTGGCGTTGCGGGCGGAGGTGGGGAG
>NZ_JAAKZY010000415.1 GCF_011045015.1 Streptomyces scabichelini
TCGGGGGTGCGGGGGCCGCCGATGGTGGGGGTCGCGACGGTGGCGTCGGCGTCGTATCCGTCGTCACGGCTGTACCCGCCGTCACGGCCGTATCCGCCGTCACGGCTGTACCCGCCGTCACGGCTGTACCCGTCGTCGCTGCCGTATCCGCCGTATCCGTCGCCGTCGATGCGCGGGATGACCTGGGTCGCGCCGGCGTCGCCCGTCGGGTCCTCGACGCGGTGGTGCACGCTCGTGCTCCGCGCGGCCTGGAGCAGCCGGGTGGCGCCGGTGTCGTCGGGTGCGGACTTCCCGCTCCAGACGACGGGTGCGCGGCGGCGGGTGCCGGCGGTCTTACCGACGACGGGGATGCGCGTGGTGTCCTCGGTGGAGCTCAAGTGGCGTGCGACGCGCGGGGACTGCGGGCGCGACGCGGTGTTGAGCTGCACACGGAAGCTCGCATGATTGACGATGACCTGCGCCGGATCGCTCGGCACCTTCACCATGCTCAGCGCGGGAGCGTCGTCGTATCCCGACGTGCGGTCCCCCGTGGGTGTGCGGGGTGTTCTGGTGTCCACACTCATCTAACCGAGTGACGTGTGGTTAGGACACTGCTTTGACCGGCCCGATCTGTCCGGACTCCGTCAAGATCACCCCGCCCACCGTCAGGCGCGTCGCCGAGCCGCCTCGTACAGGACGACGCCCGCAGCCACGCCGGCGTTCAGCGACTCCGCACCGCCCGGCATGGGGATGCGTACGCGGAAGTCACACGTCTCGCCGACCAGTCGGGACAGGCCCTTGCCCTCGCTGCCGACGACGATGGCGACGGGGCCGCCGAGTGCTTCCAGATCGCCGATTTCGAGCTCGCCGTCGGCGGCCAGGCCGACGACGATGATGCCCGCCTTCTTGTACGCCTCCAGGGCGCGCGTCAGGTTGGCGGCGCGGGCGACGGGCGTACGGGCGGCGGCGCCGGCGGAGGTCTTCCAGGCGCCGGCGGTCATGCCGGCGGCGCGGCGCTCGGGTACGACGACGCCGTGGCCGCCGAAGGCCGACACGGAGCGGACGACGGCGCCGAGGTTGCGCGGGTCGGTCACGCCGTCGAGCGCGACGATCAGCGGGTCCTGGCCCGCGTCGTACGCGGCGGCGGCGAGGTCCTCCGGGTGCGCGTACTCGTAGGGCGGGATCTGGAGGACGAGGCCCTGGTGGTTGAGGCCGTTGGTCATGCGGTCGAGTTCGGGGCGGGGGGCCTCCATGAGGTGGATGCCGCCGCGCTCGCCGACGAGCTGGAGCGCCTCGCGCACCCGCTCGTCGTTGTCGATGAACTGCTGGACGTAGAGCATGGTCGCGGGCACGCCCTCGCGCAGTGCCTCGACGACCGGGTTGCGGCCGACGACGAGTTCGGAGGTGGACTTGCCGCCGCGGCCCTTGGGGGCGGGGCGGCGGGCGGTCTGCTTCGCCTTGGAGGTGGCGACGCGGTTCTTCTTGTGTCCCTTGCGCATCTCGGCGGGCGGGGTGGGGCCCTTGCCTTCGAGGCCCCGGCGTCGCTGGCCGCCACTGCCGACCTGCGCGCCCTTCTTGCCGGACATGCGGCGGTTGTTTGCGGCCATGACCTACCTGTCTGTGTGAAAGCGTGCGTGTGTACGTCTCTGAAGGTGTTGTACGTCTATGAAGTGTGCCGCCCGGAAGGCCGGGCGGCACAATCGATCAAGGAATCCGCCGCAGGGATCAGCGCGGGCCGAGCGTCCAGCGGGGCCCCTGGGGGCCGTCCTCGATGACGAGGCCCGACTGGTTGAGCTGGTCGCGGATGGCGTCGGCGGTGGCCCAGTCCTTGCGGGACCGCGCCGCCTCACGCTGGTCGAGAACCAGGCGTACGAGGCTGTCGACGACCCCGTGCAGGTCGTCGCCCCGGTCGCTCTCGCCGGCCCAGTGCGGGTCCAGCGGGTCGAGGCCGAGGACGCCGAGCATCGCGCGGACGTCGGCGAGCCGGGCCACGGCCGCTTCCTTGTCGTCGGCGGCCAGCGCGCTGTTGCCCTGCCGGACCGTGGTGTGCACGACGGCCAGGGCCTGCGGCACACCCAGGTCGTCGTCCATGGCCTCGGCGAAGGCGGGCGGCACCTCGGCCGCGGGCTCGACCGAGTGCCCGGCCTTCTCCACCACGCGCTGCACGAAGCCCTCGATGCGCGCGAACGCCGACTCGGCCTCGCGCAGGGCCTCTTCGCTGTACTCGATGGTGGAGCGGTAGTGCGGGGTGCCCAGGTAGTAGCGCAGCACGATGGGCCGCCAGCGCTCGACCATCTCGCTGACGAGCACGGAGTTGCCGAGCGACTTCGACATCTTCTCGCCGCTCATGGTGACCCAGGCGTTGTGCAGCCAGTACCGGGCGAACTCGTCCCCGTACCCCCTGGCCTGCGCGATCTCGTTCTCGTGGTGCGGGAAGATCAGGTCGATGCCGCCGCCGTGGATGTCGAACTCCCGGCCCAGGTACTTGTGCGCCATGGCACTGCACTCCAGGTGCCACCCGGGACGTCCCCGCCCCCACGGCGTCTCCCAGCTCGGCTCGCCGGGCTTGGCCGCCTTCCACATGGCGAAGTCGCGCGGATCCCGCTTCCCGGTCTCGCCTTCCTCGGAGGGCTGGCGCAGATCGTCCAGGTCCTGGTTGGAGAGGGAGAGATAGCCGGGCAGCGAGCGCACGTCGAAGTAGACGTTGCCGTCGGCCTCGTAGCCGTGCCCGCGCTCGATGAGCGTGCGCATCATCTCGACCATCTCGGTGACGTGGCCGGTGGCGCGGGGCTCGTACGTCGGCGGCAGGCACCCGAGGGCGGCGTAGCCGTCGTTGAACGCGCGCTCGTTCTCGTAACCGATCGACCACCACGGCCTGTTCTGCTCCGCGGCCTTCTTGATGATCTTGTCGTCGATGTCCGTGACATTGCGGATGAACGTCACGTCATAGCCCCGGTACACGAACCACCGGCGCATGATGTCGAAGTTCAGGTACGACCGGACGTGCCCGATGTGCGGGGCGGCCTGCACGGTGGCACCACACAGGTAGATCGAGACACAACCCGGCACGAGCGGGGAGAAGTCACGGATCTGCCGGGCACTGGTGTCGTACAGGCGAATAGTCACCACTCCAGGGTAGTGGGCGACGGACAGTGCAAGCGCCCCTTTAGGGGCGCGGGGAACTGCGCGCCCAGCCACGACGAACCCGCACCCGAGACACGACCTGGGTCTGTCCGGGGGGCCTGGGGGCGCAGCCCCC
>NZ_JAAKZY010000416.1 GCF_011045015.1 Streptomyces scabichelini
TGCTTGACGCTTCCGGTGGCCAGACCGCTCTGCCAGTAGCGCTGGAGCATGAGGAAGGCGATGACGAGGGGGATGATCGAGATCAGGGAGCCGGTCACGACGAGCGGGAGCATGTCGCTGCTGGCGCCGGCTCCGCCGTTCTGCGCCTGGGCGGCCCAGGAGGAGAGGCCGACCGTGATGGGGTACAGGTTCGGGTCGCTGAGCATGATCAGTGGCAGGAAGTAGTTGTTCCAGGTGGCCACGAGGGTGAAGAGCAGGACGGTCACCAGGCCGGGGGCCAGCAGCCTGAGGACGATCCGGAAGAAGATGCGGGCCTCGCTGGCCCCGTCGATGCGGGCGGCCTCCAGGAGGCTGTCGGGGACGGCGTCGGCCGCGTAGACGCGCATGAGGTAGAGGCCGAAGGGGTTGACGAGGGAGGGCAGGATGATCGCCCAGGGGGTGTTGACCAGGCCCGCCTTCGCGAACAGCAGGTAGGTCGGGATCGCCAGGGCGGTGGCCGGGACCATGATGGCGCCCAGGACGAGGTTGAAGGCGGCCCGGTCGCCGCTAAAGCGGAACTTGGCGAAGCCGTAGCCGGCGGCGGCCGCGATCATCGCCGCGCCGAGTGCGCTGACGACGGCGTACATGGCGGTGTTGAGCAGCCAGTGGACGAAGACGCCGTCGTCCTGGGTGAAGGTCCGACTGATGTTCTCCAGCAGTTGCGGGGTGTCCGAGAACCACAGGCCGAAGCTGTCGAACAGGTCCTGGGTGCTCTTGGTGGAGGCGACCAGCAGCCAGAACAGCGGGAGGAAGAAGTAGGCCAGGGCGGCCAGCATGGCGATCGTCAGCGGGGTGCTGCGCCGGGGGGCTGCGGACCGGCGCCGCTTCGGTGCGGTGAAGGCCGGGCCGTCGGCCGGTGCGGTCGTGGCCTTCGGCATGGTGGTGGTCACTTTTCCCTCCTTCGGTTCGCGGTGAGCAGCACGGCGTAGGAGGCGATGACGATGACCAGGCCCAGGAGGAAGGAGACCGTGGCCGCGTAGTTGACCTGCTGGCCGGTGAAGGCGAGGGAGTAGGCGTAGAGGTTGGCGGTGTAGGAGCTGCTGATCACGTCCGGGGCGATCTTCATCAGCAGGCTGGGTTCGTTGAACAGCTGGAAGCTGCCGATCACGGAGAACAGCAGGGTGAGCAGAAGCGCGGGCCGCAACGCGGGGAGCTTGATCGACCAGGCGACGCGCCAGGCTCCGGCGCCGTCCATGGCGGCTGCCTCGTACAGGTCGTACGGGATGGTCCGTAGGGCGGCATACAGGATGATCATGTTGTAGCCGACGAACTCCCAGGTCACGATGTTCGCCAGGCTGCCGAGCATCCAGCTCTCGCTGAGGAAGGCCGGGGCGGGCAGGTCGAGATTGCGGCTCAGCTGGGCGAACGGGCCGAAGTCGGGGCCGTACAGGTAGCCCCACATCAGGGCGGCGACCACGCTGGGCACGGCGTACGGCACGAAGATGCCCAGCCGGATCACACGCGCCAGGCGCAGCAGGCCGCTGTCCAGCGCGAGCGCGAAGAGCAGGGCCAGCAGCAGCATCAGCGGCACCTGGATGACGAAGAACAGAGCCACGCGTGCGACGCCGTGCAGGAGTTGCGGGTCCTTGAGGGCGGTGACGTAGTTGTCCAGGCCGACGAAGGTGGTGCCGCCGATGAGCTGTTCCTGGAAGAGGCTGAGGTAGGCGGCGTAGCCGAGCGGGGCGAGGAACAGCAGGAGGAAGAGGATCAGGAACGGTGCGACGAACAGGGGGCCCGCCGCACCACGATGTACGCGTTTCCTGCGGGCCTCGGTCGTGGTCGTGGCGGCCATCAGGTCCCCTCGACGGTGAAGCCCTGCTTCTTGGCGTACGCCGTGAGCCGGGACTGCCAGGTGCCGAGGGCGGCGACGGTGTCGGACTTGGCGGCCAGGGACTTGCCGACGGTCTCGGTCCAGTCGGTTGCCGCCTGGTCGAGGAACGGCGGCCACTGGAAGGAGGGTGAGACCGTGTCGCTGATGTCGGCGAAGATCTGGTTGACCTTCTGGCCGCCGTAGAAGGCGGGCGCGCTGGCGGTGACACTCGCGTCGGCGAGCAGGGCCTTGGTCGCCGGGAAGAAGAACTGCTGGGTGGCGAACATCTTGGCGCTGGCCGGGTCGGCGTTGAGGAACTGCGCGAACTGCGCCGCCGCGATCTTGTTCTTGGTGGCCGCGGTGACCGCGGTCGTGGAGCCGCCCCAGTTGCCGGAGACCGGCTTGGCGGCGTCCCACTGCGGCAGCGGCGCCGCCCGCCACTTGCCCGAGGTGGACTTGGCCGAGCCGGACAGGAAGGACGGGCCCCAGGCCGCGGTCAGCCAGGTGGCGTACTTGCCCTTGTTGAACCCGGCGTACCAGGGGTCGGCGAAGTCCGGGTCGGTGCTGATGACGCCTTCCTTGGCCAGATCGCCCCAGTACGCGGCCAGCTTCTTCGAGACGGCGTCATCCACGCTGATGGACAGAGTGCTCTTGCCCGAGGTCGCATACGGCTTGGCGCCCGCCTGCCACAACAGGCCGTGCCAGGCGGCGGGTTCGTTCGCCGCGAGGTTGGTCAGATAGACGTCCGGGTCCGCCTGGTGGAGCTTACGGGCCGCAGTCGCGAACTCGTCCCAGGTCTCGGGCACCTGGATGCCGTGCTGGTCGAAGATGTCCTTGCGGTAGAGCATCCCCATCGGTCCGGTGTCCTGCGGGATCGCCCAGACTTCACCGTTCGGTCCGCTGACCTGTCCCCAGGTCCAGTCGACGAACTCATCCTTCAGTGCCGTGGCGCCGTACGGGGCGAGGTTCAGCAGGCTGCCTGTGATCGTGAAGGTGGGGATCGCCTGGTACTCGATCTGCACCAGGTCCGGTGCGCCGGTCCCGGCCTTCAGCGCGGTGCGCAGCTTGGTGTAGTGGGCCACGCCCTGACCGGCGTTGACGACCTTGACCTTGATCGCCGGGTACTTCTTCTCGAAGAGCGCGACCTCCTGCTGGATGTCCGGGACCCAGGTCCAGAACGTCAGCTCGGTCGGTGTCTTCATCGCCTTGTCGATATCGGCCTGGCTCACCGGCTCGGCGGAGGAGGAACCGGAGTCGCTGTCACCGCTGCACGCGGCGAGCGCCGCGCCGAGGGACACCGCACCACTCGCGGCGAGGAACCGCCGACGGCTCATGGAGGACGTGGGAACGAAGGATCTGGGCATGGTGAACTCCCGCC
>NZ_JAAKZY010000417.1 GCF_011045015.1 Streptomyces scabichelini
CCCTACCCGTCCCATCCCTGGGGCTCCGCCCCTGGACCCCGCTGGGGCTGCGCCCCAGACCCCCATCGGCCTGAACGGCCTCGTCCTCAAACGCCGGACGGGCTGCTTATGCCGGGACTGGGCCTAATGGTGACTCGCCGGGGCTGTGAAGTTACAGCAGGTCCTTCAGCCTCTCCGCCAGCAGGTCCCAGCGCCACTTGTGCTCGACCCACTCGCGGCCCCGCTCTCCCATACGGCGGCGGAGTTCGGAGTCGGCGAGGAGCGTGGTGATTCGGTCGGCTGTTGCCTGCGGGGAGCCGCCGCGGACGATCCAGCCGGTTTCGCCGTCCAGGACGGCGTCGGGTGCGCCGCCCGAGTCGCCGGCGACCACCGGCAGGCCCGTGGCGGAGGCCTCCAGGTAGACGATGCCGAGGCCCTCGACGTCGAGCCCGCCCCGGCGGGTGCGGCAGGGCATGGCGAAGACGTCGCCCGCGCCGTAGTGGGCGGGGAGTTCGGACCAGGGGACGGGGCCGGTGAAGTGCACGGAGTCGGCGACGCCGGTCTCGTACGCGAGTCTGCGCAGTTCCTTCTCGTACGGGCCGCCGCCGACGATCAGCAGGACGGCGTCCGGCTCCTTCGCGAGGATGCGCGGCATCGCGTGGATGAGCGTGTCCTGGCCCTTGCGCGGGACGAGACGGGAGACGCAGACCACGACCGGGCGGTCGGTGAGGCCGAGGCGGGCGCGGACCTCGGCGCCGCCCGAACCCGGGTGGAAGGTCTTCTCGTCGACGCCTGGCGGCAGTTGGGCCATGCGGCCCGCGGCCTCGGGCGTCAGCGCGGCGGCGATCCTTGAGCGGGTGTACTCGCCGAGGTAGGTGATCGTGTCCGTGGACTCGCCGATCCTGCGCAGGAGCCCGCGGGAGGCGGGCAGCTGGGCCCAGCCCGCCTCGTGGCCGTGCGTGGTGGCCACCAGGCGCTCGGCGCCGGCCTTCCGCAGCGCGGGCGCCATCAGGCCGAGCGGCGCCGCCGCCCCGAACCACACCGACGTACAGCCGTGTTCCCGCAGCAGTCCCACGGCCCGCCGTGTGACGCCGGGCGTCGGCAGCAGCATCGTCGTGCGGTCGCGTACGACGGTGAAGGGCTGCTCGGCGTCGAAGGCGGCGGTCGCCTCGATGCCCTCGCGGCTGCGCTTCCAGGTGGAGGCGTAGACGACGAGCCGGCCGGGGTCCAGGCGCAGCGCCATGTTGTGCAGGAAGGACTGGATACCGCCCGGTCTGGGCGGGAAGTCGTTGGTCACGATCAGGGTCTTGTCCATCGCGGTCGACAGTATCGAACCCGTACCCGACCGGCGCTCACGGCTCCGCGCGGCCGTGCTTCATGGCCCAGGCACAGCCGGGCAGGTCATCATGGTCGTACGCGACATCCGCACGGAGAGATACGAAGAGAACTGGGTGGCCATGACGGGCGCAAGGGGGGCGAGGATTCCGTACGGGCTGCTCGTGGTCTGGGGCCTGACCAGGCTGGTGCTGCTGCTCTTCGTGTTCAAGGTGTTCGTGTTCCCGGGCCCGGACGTCACGAGCGACGTCTCGGTGATCTATCACGGCTGGTACGAGTCCCTGCGCACGGGCAGCTTCCCGCCGGGCGACGTGGCCTGGCAGTACCCGCCCGCCGCCGCGCTCCCGGTCCTCTCCCCCGCCCTGCTGCCCTTCCTGGACTACGCGTCGGCGTTCTTCGTCCTCGTCCTCCTCGCCGACCTGTTCGTCGTCGTCCTGCTCCGGTACGCGGGCCTGCGCCCCGGCAAGACCCCGCGGGGCGTCTGGGTGTGGGCCGTGGGCGTGCCGCTGCTCGGGCCGACGGTGTACGCCCGCTATGACGTGATGGTGACGGCCGTCGCGGTGGCGGCGCTGCTCGCGGGCGCCCGGCATCCGCGGGTGCTGGGCGCGCTCGCGGGCCTCGGCGCGCTCCTGAAGGTGTGGCCGGCGCTGCTGCTCGTGGGCGTCACGAAGCGGACGCCCTGGGCCGCGGCGGCGGTGACGGCCGGGGCGCTCGCGCTGGTGTTCGCCGTGTCGATGCCCGGCGCGTTCGCGTTCCTGACCTTCCAGCGCGACCGGGGCACGGAGGTCGAGTCCCTGGGCTCCCTCGTCTTCCACGTCGCCCGGCACTTCGGCTGGGACGGCAAGGTGCTGCTCAACTACGGCTCCGTGGAGTTCGTCGGCCCGTACGTCGACGTGGTGAGCACGGCCGCCCTGCTGCTGACCGCGCTCGCCTTCGGCTGGCTGCTGCTGTGGCGACTGCGCGCCAAGCGCTTTGTGCCGCACACGCTGCCGGACGCCGCGTTCGTGGCCGTGCTCCTGTTCACGGCCACCAGCCGGGTCGTCAGCCCGCAGTACATGGTGTGGCTGATCGGTCTCGCCGCGGTCTGCCTGGTCTTCCGCGACAGCCGCATGGTCCTGCCGACCGGTCTGGTCCTCGTGGCGGCCTTCGTGACGGTTCTGGAGTTCCCCTTCTGGTTCGAGCACGTCGTGGCGAGCGACGCACTGGGCATCACCCTTCTCGTCGTACGCAACGGCCTGCTGATCGCCGCGGCGACGATCGCGGCCGGGCGCCTCTGGCGCGACACGGTCTCGTACGCGTCCCGGACGCCGGTCCCCGATCAGGCGGCCCGCGCCAAGGAGCCGTCGGGCGGCCTGATCAGCCGAGTTGAGAGCTGAGGTACGCCCGCCACTGCTCGGTGAACTTCTCCGGCGTCATGTCGAGCACGTCCCGCATCGCGGCCTCCACCGCCCCCGCCCGCGTCCGATGCGCGCCCACGGCCTGGTAGAACTCGCCGAGCCGCACCTCGCCCCACCGGTCGGTGATCAGCCGGCAGGCCATCCAGCCGCCCTCGTACGCCCGCGCCAGCCCGGCTGCGTCCCCGTCGAACCCGAAGTCCGCGTCGTCCGGCAGCGCGGCGGGGAGGTGCCCCTCCCGCACCGCGCGCCGCAGTTCGGGCGCGACCTCTGCCGGCGTACGGCCGGTGCCGCGATAGCCGACCCAGTCCGCGTACCCCTCGGACAACCACAGGGGTGTCGCCGCCGTCGTCCGGGCACGGGTCGCGACATGGGTCGTCTCGTGCGTGAGGACGACCTGCCGGCCGAAGTCGCTGAGGACCCCGTACGCGTCGGGGTTGACGACGATCCGGTCCGCGGGCGCCTTCGCCGCGTCTCCCCCGGCC
>NZ_JAAKZY010000418.1 GCF_011045015.1 Streptomyces scabichelini
CCCCCACCCAACCTCCGCGCCACCAGCACATACAACAAAATCACCGGCGTCGAATAAATAACCGAGAACGCAGCCAACTGCCCATAAACCACCGTCCCCCGATTCCCGAAGAAGTCATTGATGCTCACCGAAGCCGGCATCTGATCCGGACTCAGCAGCAGCATGAACGGCACAAAGAAGTTCCCCCACATCATCACGAACGAGAAGACCGTAACCACCCCCACCCCCGGCCCCATCAGCGGCAGCACAATCCGCAGCAGCGACTGGAACGACGACGCGCCGTCCGTCCAGGCCGCCTCTTCCAACTCCTTCGGCACCCCGTCCATAAAATTCTTCATCAGCCAAATGGCAAAAGGCAGTTGAGAAGCTGCGAAGAAGAAGATCGTGCCCTGCATGGTGTCGATCAGGTCCACCTGTACGAACAACGCGTACACCGGAACCATGATCGCCGTGATCGGCAGACTCGTGGCGAAGAGAATCGTCAGCAGGAACGGCCGGTTGAGCCGGGACCGGAACCGTGACAGCGGGTAGGCCGCCAGAGCCGCGCAGACGACCGTCAGCAGGGTCGCCCCGCCGCACAGGATCAGGCTGTTGAGCAGGGGCGTGAAGGTGATGTCGGGTTCGAGTACGGCGTCGAAGTTGTCCAGGGTGACGCCGTCGGGGATCTTCACCTGCAGGCCGGCGTCCGGGTCCAGGGCGGAGAGGACCACCCAGGCCAGCGGCAGGACGAAGGCGGCCGCTACGACGATGAGGCCGGCGTCGGCGGCGTAACGGCGGTTGGCGCGGCGGGACTTGAGAGTCGGGGCTACGGGCATCTCAGACCTCCGTCCGCAGCAGTCGCAGATAGACGACCGAGAACAGCGAACCGACCACGAGAAGCAAGAGCGCCACGGCAGTCCCGTACCCGATCATGCTTTTCTGGAAGGCCTGTTCGTACATGAAGAGGGGGAGGGTCTGGCTGCGGTTTCCCGGGCCGCCTCTCGTCATGACCCAGATCAGGCCGAAGACCGACAGCGTCTGGAGCGTGTTGAGCATCAGGTTCGTACCGATGGAACGTCTGATCATCGGGAGCGTGATGTGCCACATGCGGCGCCAGCCGCCCGCGCCGTCGACCTCCGCGGCTTCCGTGATCTCCTTCGGGATTTCATTCAGCGCCGCCGAGTACACCAGCATCGAGAAAGCCGTGCCCCGCCATACATTGGCGAAGGAGACGGCCAGGATCGGGAGCGTGAACAGCCAGTTCTGGGACGGGAGATGCAGCCAGTCCAGAATGGCGTTCAACGTGCCTTCGCGGCGGAAGAAGGCGTACAGGAGGAAGCCTGCTACGACTTCCGGTAGTACCCAGGCCGTGATCACGATGCCGCCCGTGAGCGTGCGAACGGGCTTTGACGCGCGCTGCATCAGCGAGGCGAGGGCCAGGCCCAGGGTGTTCTGGCCGATGAGGGAGCTGAGGACGGTGAACACCAGCGTCAGCCATACGGCGTTGAGGAACGCCGCGTCCTGGAAAGCGTCGCGGAAGTTGTCGAAGCCGACGAAGGACGACTCGGCCTGGCCGGTGAGCTGGAGGTCCGTGAAGGCGATGTAGGCGCAGTACGCGATGGGGCCCGCGAGGAAGAGGACCAGGAGGACTAAGGCGGGGGAGACGGGGAGGGCCCGGGTGAGTGCGCGGCGCAGGGAGCGGCTCTTCGGCGTGGGCGGTGGGGCGGTCTGTCCCGGCGCGGTCTTGACGACGCCGGGACCGGCCGGGGGCGCGGCGGTCATGAACGGCTGCTCACTTCTCGCTCAACTCCCGCTTCTCGCTCACTTCTTGATCACCTGGTTGTCCGTGGCCGACTTGAGTTCCTCGTCGTAGCCGCTCGCCGCCTCCTCGACCGAGCTGTCGCCCGTCGTCACGCCCTCCATGGCCTCCTGGATCGCCGTCGAGACCTTCGGATAGGCGGGGTAGGCGGGACGGTAGTGCGTAATCGACACCAGGTCCGTGAAGAACTTGATGCCGGGCTGCGCCTTCACGTACTCCGGGTCCTCGGCGACGTCCTTCCGCACCGAGATACCAGAGTTGGAGATGTACCACTTCTGGGCGTTCGCCTTCGTCTGCATCGTCTCGATGAACTTGAAGGCGAGGTCGGGGTTGGCCGCCTTGGAGGGGATCGACCAGGTCCAGCCGCCCGACATGCTCACCTTGCCGGGGGCCTGGCCGTTCTGGGTCGGCATGGCCGCGAGGCCCAACTTCTCCGACCACTCCGGCCATTCGTGGCCGCTGCCCTCCAGCCAGTCCTGCGGGAGCCAGGAGCCGTCCAGGTTGATGCCGAGCTTGCCCTCGGGGAGGAACTCACCGCGGACCCTGGTCGCGATGTTGGGGTCGAGGGCGTCCGACACGTCGGGGCCGAGCTTCTCCTTGTAGACGGTCTCCACGAAGGTGAGGGCGTCCTTGAAGGCCTGGCTGCCGGTGATCCACTTCTTGGAGGCGGTGTCGTAGAGGGGGTCTTCGTCTTTGCTCGCTGAGTTGCCCGTTCCGTACAGGAGCATTTCGAAGCCCTGCATGGCGGAGACTTCGCCTGCCGGTTTGCCCGTGTAGACGTTGAGCGGGATGACACCGGGGACCTTCTGCTTGATGGTCCGGGCGGCTTCGAGGACGTCGTCCCACGTCTTCGGCTGCCAGTTCTCCGGCAGGCCCGCCTTCTTGAAGATTCCCTTGTCGAACCAGAGGCCCCGGGTGTCGGTCCCGTCCGGTATGCCGTACGTCTTGCCGTCCTCGGCCTTGGCCGCCGCCTTGGCCGTGTCGATGAACTGGTCCCAGTCCTTCCACTTCTCCAGGTACGGGTCCAGGGGCTTCAAGTACCCGCTCGTGATGTCCGAGTTGATGAGGAACGTGTCCTCGTACACCAGGTCCGGGGCCGTCTTGGGGGAGCGGAGCATCTGCTGGAGCTTCGTGTAGTACTCCGAGTCCGGCGCCTTGATCGGGACGAGCTTGACCTTCTTGCCCGGGTTCGCCTTCTCGAACTGCTTCTTCATGTCGGCCAGGTAGGTGTCCAGGACCTTGATCGAGTTGTCCGTGGACTGTTTGAAGGAGACCTCAATGGTGTCCGGATCGCTTCCGGAGCCGCCGCCGCAGGCGGAGAGGAGGGTGAGGGCGGTGACGGCACCGAGGGTGATGAGGCGGTGGGTTGCGTGGGGGTGGGATGCGGT
>NZ_JAAKZY010000419.1 GCF_011045015.1 Streptomyces scabichelini
GGCGGGAGCCAGGGGAGTGCTCATCGGACAGCCTCCTTGGGCTGGTTGGCCTTGGGCCGGTCGGTACCGCTGGTGAGGGCGAAGAACACGTCGTCGAGGTCGGGTGTGTGCACGGTCAGCTCGTCCGCCTCGATGTCGGCCGAGTCCAGCCAGTCGAGGATGGAGCGCAGTTCGCGCTGGCTGCCGTCGCTGGGGAGCTGAAGTGCCAGCGCCTCGTCGTCCCGGGAGGCCTCGCGCAGGGCGGAGGCTGCGCTCCGGTACGCGGCCGGGTCGGTGAAGCGGAGCCGGATGTGACCGCCGGGGATGAGTTGCTTGAGTTCGTCGGCGCTCCCCTCGGCGGCGATCTTGCCGTCGTTGAGCACCGCGATACGGTCGGCGAGTTCGTCGGCTTCCCCCAGGTACTGGGTGGTGAGGAAGACGGTGACCCCGCCCGTGACCAGCTCGCGGATGATCTGCCACATGTTGTGGCGCGAGCGCGGGTCCAGGCCGGTGGTCGGCTCGTCGAGGAAGATGATCCGTGGGTCGCCGACCAGGGTCATGGCGATGTCCAGGCGGCGTTTCATGCCTCCGGAGTAAGTGGAGGCGGGTTTCTTCGCGGCCTCCACCAGGTCGAACCGTTCCAGCAGTTCGGCGGCGGCCCGCCGCCCTTCCCGCTTGGACAGATGGTGCAGGTCGGCCATGAGGAGCATGTTCTCCTCTCCGGTGATCAGGCCGTCGACGGCGGAGAACTGCCCGGTGACACCGATCGCGGCACGCACCCCGTCGGGGGAGGTGGCGATGTCGTGGCCGGCGACCTGGGCCTGCCCGTCGTCGGCGGTGATGAGCGTGGAGAGGATCTTCACGGCGGTGGTCTTGCCGGCGCCGTTCGGGCCGAGAAGTGCGAACACGGACCCGGCCGGGATGTGCAGGTCGATGCCGTCGAGGACGGTCTTGTCGCCGTACGACTTGCGCAGACCGACGGTGGAGACGGCGGCCGGCGACGGTTGACCGTCGACCTGCCTGGACGTGGGCATGACAGAAGAAGGCATGGGGCCCTCCGTTTGAAGGCTGAAGTGGGGAAGTGGGTGAGGGATGGGGCCGGCTTGAGGATGAGGAGAGGGTGGGGTGCTCAGGCCTTGGCGCGGCGGATGTCGATGTTGCCGTGCCGGGTGCGGGCGCGGATCTGGACGGTGTCCTCGGTCTGCTCCGGGGCCTCGGACGCGGTGAGGGTGTTGCGTACCTGTCCGTGGTTCGAACTGGCGTCGAGCCAGGCGGCGGTGCCCTTGCGGACGCCGACGTCGATGGCGCCGTAGCTGGTCTCCAACTGGACGGTGCCGCGGGCCACTTCGTCCACGCGCAGGGTGCCGTGGGCGGTGGTGGCGGTGACCGAGTCCTCGGCGCGCTCGATGCTGATGTCGCCGTTGGCGCCGCTCACCCGCAGTTCGCCGGTCGCGGCGCCGATGGTCGTGGTGCCGTGCGAGTTCTTCAGGACGGCGGCACCGTCGACGAGGCCGACGCGCAAGCTCCCGGTACTGGTGGTGATCTCGGCCGTGCCCTCGACGCGGTCCACGGTGATCGAGCCGTGCGACGCGGTCAGCTGCAGCGGGCCGGTGGTGTCGAATCGGGTGTCGCCGGAGGAGGTCTTGACGCGGACCTCGCCGAGCCGGCCCTCGCCGAGCACCTGGGCCCAGGCGCCGGTCAGGTCGATGCGCGAGCCGGTGGGCAGGTCGACCGTCACATCGACGGTGCCGGTGCGGCCGACGAGATAGCGCTGCTTGGGCGTGCGGACGGTCAGGGTGCCGCTTGCGTACGTGACCTCGGTCTGGTCGGCCGCCCGTACGTCCTGGTCCTTCTTCGGGTCGCGGGGCCGCACTTCGACGACGGTGTCGAGGCGGTCGCCCGCGATGAAGTGGATGGAGCCGGCCTCCACGCGCGCGGTGACCGAAATGGCTTGGGGAGTGTCGAAAGAAGGCATGGCTGTCCCGTCCTGTTGAGTCTGTGGGGCGTCCCCGCTGGTGGGACGTGGTGTGAGTGGTGTGAGTGCTGTGGGTCTGTGCTTTTTTTCTGGGGGTGCGGGCGGGGGCGCGGCTAGCGCACCCAGCCCGTGAAGTTCTGTCCGACGGTCTGGGTCCTCTCCGTCGTACGCGGCCGGGCGCCGCCTTCCACCGCGGCCGACACGGCCCGCACCAGCCACGCGTTGACCGACAGACCCTCACGTGTCGCGGCCTCCTCGGCGCGCGCCTTGAGGTGGGCCGGCAGACGCAGATTGACCCGGGCGGTGCCGCCCTCGTCGCCGTCGGCAGGGGCCGGCGTCGTGAGCGGTTCGGCGGGCGCGGTCGCTTCCATGGGGCCGGCGTCGGTGGGCGGCAGTGTCACCACGAAGTCGGGGTCGAGCCCGCGCAGCCGTACGTCGACCGAGCCGGGGGCGAGTTCGCGGGTGATCTCGTCCATCGCGGCGGAGAGCACGTTGAGCATGGTCAGACGAGTCGCGGACTCCAGGGGAGCGGTGAGCCGGTCGGCCAGCTCGCGGGCATCGTCCCCGCCGGCTTCGGCGGCCACCGCGAGTTCGCGGCGGAGGGTGTCGACATAAGGCGTGAGATCCATGACGTCATCATGGCACCATCATGGCGCCACATGCAAGCCCGAACGGCACCTTATGCGGGGCGAGTCCGAGAAAGGTGTTCTGAGCTGCGGAAACGTGAAGGGGTGACCTGAGCCATTCTGGCGCCATGCGCGCTCACGTGCTCTTAGGGGTCATGGAATGACGCCTAACGGCGCCGGGTGGCGCCAAATGGCGTCAAGTGGCACCGCCCGGTGCCACCCGGCAATCACAAGTCACCCGTTGACCTGAGCCTTCTTCGCGCGCAGCCCCGCCGCTTCCGCGATGACGTGGGCGGTGCGCAGGCCCTCCTCGTACGGCGTTCCGGTCCGGGCCGGGCGACAGCGGCCCAGTTCCGGGGCGTACTCGGCCATCACCGCGCCCGCGTGGTCGGTGCTGAGTTCCGTGAGAGGGGCGGGGCGGCCGCAATCGGCCAGGACCGACCGGAACTCGAGGGCGTTCTTGAAGTCGCAGACCGTGTCGGCCGTGCCGTGGACCAGGTGGATCGGGAGGGGTGGGGCGGTGGCGCAGACGGCCATGGGG
>NZ_JAAKZY010000041.1 GCF_011045015.1 Streptomyces scabichelini
TCAGGTGTGTATAAGAGACAGACCCCTCGGGCCGGACCGCCCAGCTGCGGCGGGTGTACGTACGTCCCGAGCACCGGCGGCGTGGCCTGGCCCGGCAGTTGGTCGACGAGCTGCTGAACTTCGCGGCGGCGGACGGCGGTTACCGCGCCGTCTATCTGCACACGGACCCGTCGGTGCCGGGCGCCGAGGCGTTCTGGCGGTCGCTGGGCAAGGCGGTGCACGACGAGCGCGAGGAACCCGGCGGCGGGCAGGGGATCGTGCACTTCGAGGTGCCCCTGCCCTGACGGACACCCCCCACACACACCCACCGTCTCCCAACGAAGCCCCGCAAAGCCCCCACGAAGAAAGACACCATGCGCTCTCTGCCGCGCCGCCGGCGACTCGTCGCCGGCCTGCTGCTCGCTCCGCTGCTCACCGGCTGCTTCGCCTCGGGCGGAGAGGAATCGTCCGACACGTCGGACGGCTCACGGCTGCGGGCCGCGCTCGCCTTCCCGCCCGCCGAGAACTTCTCCCCGTACGGCGCCGACGCCACCCTCCTCAGCCGCCTCGGCGTCACCGAGGGGCTGACCCGTCTCGACGCCAACGGCGTGGCGGCCCCCGCGCTCGCCGAGTCGTGGAGCCGTGAGAACGACCGGAGTTGGCTGTTCACCCTGCGCGAGGCGACCTTCCAGGACGGCACCGACGTCACCCCGAAGGCCGTCGCCGCGTCCCTCACCCATGCCGCCGGCACCGAGCCCGTGACCCCCGCGCTCACCGGCGTCGAGCTCAGCGCCGAGGCCGCGGACGGCGGACGGGTACGGGTGACCACCGCCGACCCCGACCCCGCACTGCCGCTGCGTCTGTCGAGTCCCGCTCTGGCCGTGCTGTCGGCGAAGGCGTACGCGAAGAAGGACACCGTCAGTCCGGTCGGCACCGCCACCGGACCCTTCGAGCTCACCAAGGTCACCGGCACCACCGCCGCCACCCTGGACCGCTTCGACGACTACTGGGGCGGCCGCGCGCAGGCCTCCGGCGTCGACGCGAGGTTCATAGCCGACGGCACGGCCCGTACGAACGCGCTGCGCACCGGCGAGACCGACATCGCCGAGGCCGTCCCGGTCTCCCAGGCGGCCTCGCTGGACAAGACGGCCCGCCGCGACACCGCCACCACACGCACCACGAGCCTGCTGCTCAACACCGAGTCCGGCCCCTTCAAGGACCCGGAGGTACGCGCCGCCGCACGCGAGGCGATCGACACGTCCGCCTTCGCCAAGGGCGTGTACGAGGGATACGCCGATCCCGGTGCCGGTATCTACGGGCCCGCCCTGACCTGGGCGGCCGACAAACGCCGCGAGCCGGTCGGCCGGTCGAAGGCCGGGGGCGCCGACGGCACTTCGGTCACCGTGGCGACGTACGACAACCGGCCCGAACTGCCCGAGGCCGCCCAGGTGCTCAAGCAGCAGCTCGAAAAGGCGGGATTCAAGGTCGAGTTGGAGGTGCGGGAGTACTCGCGGCTCGAGAGCGACGCGCTGGGCGGGAAGTTCGACGCGTTCGTCTCCGCCCGCAACACCATGCTCGACACCGGCGACCCGGTCTCCATCCTCGCGAGCGACTACACCTGCGACGGCAGCTACAACCTGGCACAGCTGTGCGACAAGAAGGTCGACAAGGCCGTCTCCGCGGCAGAGGCCGTCACCGACACGGCCATGCGGCAGGACGCTGCGATGGCCGCGGAGGCGGCGGTCCTCGGCACGGACGCGGTGGTACCGCTCGTCCATCAGCGGATCATCACCGGCGTGGGCGCCGGGGTGAGCGGTGTGCTGCTCGACCCGTACGAGCGCGGTCTCGTCGGTGTCGGGACGCGGCGCTGACGGGCGGGTACGTGGCTGTCGTACGGGGGCTCGTTCCGCTGTGGCGTGCCGTGCTCGTCGGTGCGCTGCTGTGCGGGGTCGGGCTGCTGCCGTGGCTGTCGCGCACCGACCCGGCGCTCACCGTGCTCAAGGCGCGGTCCGCGGAACGCGATCCCACCCCGGAGGCACTGGAGGCCGTCCGCTCCCAACTCGACCTTGACGCGGGCCCTTTGCACCTGCTCGGGACCTGGCTCGGTGGGCTGCTGCGCGGTGACGCGGGCCGGTCGTGGATCTCCGGTGCGCAGGTCACGCCCTCGGTCCTCCAGGCGCTCGGGGTCTCGCTGCTGCTGATGGCCGGGGCACTGGCGGTCGCGGTGGTCACGGCGGGTGCCGTGTGCGCGCGGACTCTGCGGCTCGGGGCTCGGCGGCAACTCGTCGGCCGCCCTTCCTCAGGCACCGGCTCGGCGCTCCTTTCCACGCTGCCCGACTTCCTGACCGCCTCGGTGCTGGCCGCCGTGGTCGGCGTACAACTCGGCTGGCTGCCCGCGCTCGGCTGGTACGGGCCCCGGTGGATGGTGCTGCCCGCGCTGTCGCTCGGCCTGCCCGCGGGCGCGTTGCTCGGGCGGCTGCTCGACGACATGCTGCCCGGCGCCTTCGCCGAGCCCTGGGCACTGGCGGCCGCCGCGCGCGGTGTCCCCGCCCGCAGTGTCGCCCGGCAGGCGCTGCGCCGCTGCGTGCCCGGACTGCTGCCGAACCTCGGGCTGTTCGTCGTCGGCCTGACGGGCGGCGCGGTCGCCGTGGAGCAGGTCTTCGACATCCCCGGGCTCGGGCGGCTCACGCTGCAGGCCGCGGTGGCGCAGGACCTGCCCGTACTCCAGGCCGGAACCCTAGCCCTGCTCCTGCTCGCGGCGGCAGCCGGAGGGCTCGCCCGGCTCGCGGCGCGGATGCTCGTCGGACCGGCCCTGCGCGACGGCGCGCTCTCCTCGCTGCACCGCCCGACGCCGTCCCGGCCCACGACACTGCCCCTCCTGTACGGCGGGCTGCTCCTCGGCGTCATCGCGTTCGGACTGGCACGGGACCCGCTGGAGCTGGACACCACGGCGCGGCTCCGATCGCCTTCCTGGGCGCACCCGTTCGGCACGGACGCGCTGGGCCGTGACGTCCTGGCGCGGGTCGGCCACGGCGCGCTGGAAACGCTGGCCCTGGCCGTCGCGGTGAGCGCCGCCGCGCTCGTGATCGGTGTCGTACTGGGTCTGCTGCCGAGGTTCTCCGGCCCGCTGCTCGACACGGTCAACGCCGTGCCGCCGGTCCTCGCAGGCCTCCTCGTCGCCGGAATCGCCGGGAGCGGCGCCTCGACCCCGGCCCTCGCCGTGGCCGCCGTCGCCTGGGCGCCCCTCTCCGCCCACACCTCGGCCCTGCTCCAACAGGAGCGCGCCACCACCCACTTGACCGCGACCCGAGGCCTGGGCGCGGGCCCGCTCCACCTCCTCCGTCACGAACTCCTCCCCGCCGTCCTGCCCCCGGTCGCACGCCACGCACTCCTGCGCCTGCCGGGCGTGGCCCTCGCCCTCGCGGCCCTCGGCTTCCTAGGCCTGGGCGCCCAACCGCCGTCGCCCGAATGGGGGTTGCTCCTGTCCGAGAACCAGCCGTACGCCGAACGCGCCCCGTGGGCCGTCCTGGCACCGGCCGCCGTGCTCGCCCTGCTGGGGGCGCTGGCGGTGACCGCCGGGGGAGGAGTGCGATGGCCCGGCAGGGCGGTGCGGTGTGAGACGCGGGCGCGGCACGAGCAGCGGTCCAAGCAACGCGAGCCGGTGACGGCGAGCACCGTAGGAGAGACGTCATGACCGAGCAACCACCCTCACCCCGCTCCCGCGTGGGAAAGCCCGTCCTCCGGTCCCTGGGGACCTTCACCGCCCTCTCACCGCTGCTCCGACTCCTGATCCTCACCCAACTCGCCTTCAACGTCGGCTTCTTCGCCGTACTGCCCTTCCTCGCCGAACACCTGGGCACGGCGATCGGCATGGCGGGCTGGACGGTCGGACTCGTCCTGGGCCTGAGGACCTTCAGCCAGCAGGGCCTGTTCGTGGTGGGCGGCGCGCTGGCCGACGGCTACGGCGTACGTCCCGTGGTGCTCGCGGGCTGTGCCCTGCGCATCGCCGGTTTCGCATGGCTCGGGTACGCGGACGAGACCTGGGCGGTCGTCGGGGCCGTCCTGCTGATCGGTTTCGCCGCCGCGTTGTTCTCACCGGCCGTCGAGTCGGAGGTCGCCCGCCAGGCCGTGGTGTGGGAGGAGACGGGCGGCGGCCCCCGCACGGGCGTGCTGGCGCTGTTCACCGTGGCCGGGCAGGCCGGGGCGTTCGTCGGCCCGTTCATCGGTGCGCTGCTGCTCGCGGTGGACTTCCGGATGGTGTGCCTCGCGGGTGCGGGCGTCTTCGTACTCGTCCTGGCCGGGCATGTCCGGCTGCTGCCACAGCACATCCCGGGGCGGCAGCGGGTCGCCGTCAGGGGCGGAGCCCGGTTGCTCGTACGCAACCGCCGGTTCCTGGCGCTGTGTTGTGCGTACGGCGCCTATCTGCTCGCGTACAACCAGCTGTATCTGATCCTCCCCGACGAGGTGGAGCGGGCGGCGGGCTCGCAGGCGCCGCTGGCATGGCTGTTCGCGCTGTCCTCGCTGCTCGTCGTGACCGCCCAACTGCCGGTCACCCGACGGGTCGGGGACCGGCTCGACCTGCGCAGGTCCATGGCCGCGGGGCTGCTGCTGATGGCCGCCGGGTTCACGGTGGTGGCCGCGGCACGGCCCGCCGGGTGGACGGGGAACGCCGCGCTGCTGCCCGCGGCGGGCTTCGTCGTGCTGCTCACGCTCGGCCAGATGCTCGTCGCGCCCGCCGCCCGCGCCTGGGTTCCGGATCTCGCCGAAGACGGCCGCCTCGGTCTCTACATGGGTGCCCTGTCCTCCGTCTCCGGACTGATCGTCCTGATCGGCAGCGCGGGCACCGGCTCACTGCTCGACACGGGACTGCCACCCGCCGTGCCCTGGCTGCTCCTCGCCGCGATCCCCGTCGCGTCCATCGCCCTGCTGCCCCGTCACCCGGAGTCGTCGCGACAGGGCCGCCGCACCCCGAACAGGGCAGCGGCGGCCATGCGTCAGTAGGCCATGCGTCAGCAGACCATGCGTCAGTAGCCGACCTGGAACGTCGCGTCCGCCCGCTCCGTCGCCGTCGAGACCGGGTCGATCCGCAGCGCGAACCCGCTGTGCCTGATGTAGCGGGTCGGGAGGCTATACGAACGGAAGGACGCCCAGGAGGAGTCCGCGAGCCCGGCCGTTCGTACGAAGGTGGCGTCCGCGGCGAACGTCGACGTGCCGTCGTTCGCGTCCAGGCGCAGGTCGTAGCTGTAGTGCCGCAGGTAGCGGGTGGGGTAGTTGACGGACTGGAAGGAGACGCCGGAGGAGTCGGCCAGGCCCGGCACCAGCTTCCACTGGGAGTCCGGGAACGGGTCGAAGGGGTACTCGTCGATCCGGCCGGCGAAGCCGCTGTGCCGGACGTAACGGGCCGGGTAGTTGTAGGACTTGAGCCGGTTCCAGGCGGGCGCGCCCCACTTCGCGAGCAGGTTGGTGTACTCGGCCGAGGTGATCGGGTGGATGCCGCAGTGCTTGGAGTTGAGCGGCTGGGTGTAGAGGCGCTGGTCGACCGGCGTCCAGGTACCGGACGCGAGGTCGGTGGACTGCCAGGCGTAGAAGACGCCGTTGGGTGTGTAGGTGTCCCCCCACAGGTACCAGGTGTTGGATGTCAGGGACTTCACCACCGTCGGCGCCTCGGTGCCGCCGTGCGCGACCGCGGTGCTGAACGGGGTGAAGCTGCCCGGGTTCAGGGAGGTGGACCGCGCTCCGACGAGCTTCTGGTCCCTCTTGTAGTACAGGTAGTTGACGCCGTTCACGCCGATGGTGAGGTTGCCGTCGATGATGTCGTAGCCGGGGTCGAAGAAGACCTGAGGGCTCGCCGTCGTCCGGAAGTCGGTCGTGTAGCTGACCATGATCACGTTGTGGCCGCTGCTGTTCACCGACGAGTAGAGGATGCCGTACCGGCCGCGCGAGGCGTCCCAGTAGGCCTCCGGCGCCCAGCTGTGGGTGTTGGTCATGTCGTGCAGCTTCAGCAGCCGGTAGCCGGTGAAGGTCCGCAGGTCGGTCGAGTCCCAGACGTGGATGTTGACGCTGTTGCGGGTCCAGTCGGTGCCGCTCAGGTCCGTCGCCAGCACGACGAAGGTGCCGTCCTGCTTGCGCATCACGAAGGGGTCGCGCAGCCCGCCGGCACCGGCGGTCGGGGTGACCACGGGGGCGTTCTGGTTGAGCGGCGTCCAGCGCAGACTGTCGGTGCTGACGGCCAGGTGCAGGCCGTAGTCGGCCTCCAGCATGGTGTTGGACTCGGTGAAGTAGACCATGGCGTACGCCGAGTCGGCGGCGTGGGCGGTCCCGGCACCGAGGGTCAGCGCGCCGGTCGCGGCCAGGGGAACGGTCGCCGCCATGCCGAGGAAGAGCCGGCGGGAGGGGCCGGAGGAGAGGGGTCCGTCGGTCACGTCAGGCTCCACTTCTGGTTGTTCTGACCGTTGCAGGCCCACAGCACGAGCTTGGTGCCGTTGGCCGTCGCCGCCCCGTACGCGTCGAGGCAGAGTCCGGCGTTGACGTTCGTGAGGGTTCCGTCGCTGTTGACGTTCCACTGCTGGTTGGTCTGGCCGTTGCAGTCCCAGATGACGACCCGGGTGCCGTTGCTGGTGCCGCGGTCGTAGGCGTCGAGGCACTTGTTGCCGTACACCACCAGTTGCTTGCGGGAGGTGTTGTATGTCCACGCCTGGTTCTGGCCGCCGTTGCAGTCCCACAACTGGGCGTCGGTGCCGTTGACGATGGTGTTGTCGTTGATGTCCGCGCAACGGCCGGAGCCCGTACCGGTGATGAGCGTGCCGTTCGCGCCCGGCAGGGGCCGTACGACGATGCCTTCGAGGGTGGGGGCGCCGGAGAAGGCGATCGTGTTGGTGGAGCCCTTGGAGAGACCGACCTGGACGGAGATGTTGCCCGGGGCCGAACCGGTCGGCGGGAAGGAGACCTTGGTGGGGGTCTGGCTGCCGTTGACCGTGAGGGTGCCGACGCGGGCGGCGGACGTGTTGTTGGTGTAGGAGACGTCGACGGTCTTCAGACCGGTGCTCCCGGCGACCACGCCGGAGAAGCCCGACGTGCCGTTGTACGTGCTCGCCGACTGCTCGGTGCCGCCGGTGACCGTGAGCATCACGGAGCCGCCCGCCGGGACGCCGGTGGTGTAACCGGTCCCGGGCGTACCCACGTTCTGCCGCGCCCACAGGTCCCTGACCGTCGCGGCGGCGTTCGTCAGACCGAGGTCGGACCAGCGGACCGTCATGTTCTGCGTGGTCGATGTGCGGTTGAGGAGGACGACGGCACGGTTGCCGTTGCCGGACAGGACCTTGCCGTACACCTGGAGACCGGAGGTGTCCTCGGCGACCTTGACGCCCTGAAGGCCGCGTGCGTCCTGGTCGACGGCGATGACCTCGGGGTTCTTGAGGATGCCGGCCGTCTCGGTGGTCATGGTGGTGAGATCGAGGCCGGTGAGGAGCGGGGCGCCGGAGATCGCCCACAGGTTCATGTGGCTGCGGTTCTGCGCGGCGGTGAGGCCCGTCATCCCGGCGACCATCATGTCGGGGTCGTTGTAGTAGCCGGTGTGCTGGGCCGTGGGGTGGATGTTGCGGTCGAAGGCCGTCAGGACCGAGCTGTACGACGGTGTGTTGCCGTGGAAGAAGATGTCCGTGTTCGTCCGCCACATCGGGCCCATGCCGGGCGCCCAGTTCCAGGGGTTCTCGTAACCCCAGTTGCACAGGGAGAGGGCGAGCGGGCGGCCGGTCGTCGCGGTCGCCTCGGCTGCGGCGTCGCTGATCGCCTGATAGGTCGCCTTCGGGTCGAGGCCCTCGGCGTCACCGCCGCACCAGTCGACCTTGACGAAGTCGAAGCCCCACCGGGAGAAGGCCAGCATGTCCTGCTCGTAGTGGCCCTCGCTGCCACTGCCGGGCGCGGCGGGGCGGCCGGTGGGGAAGTAGTAGCCGCAGCCGTCCTTGCCGGCGTCGGTGTAGATGCCCGCCTTCAGGCCCTTGCTGTGGATGTAGTCGGCGATGGCCTTCATGCCGCCGGGCCACTCGGCCGCGTCGGTGGTGATGTTGCCCGCGCTGTCGCGGGTGCCCTGCCACCAGCCCTCGTCGATGTTGATGTACTCGTAGCCGGCCTCGGGCAGCCCCGCCGCGACGAACGCGTCGACCTGCCGCTTGATGACGTTGTAGTCCACCTTCGCGGCGAAGGCGTTCCAGGAGGCCCAGCCCATGGGGGCTTCCGGGACGGCTATTTGACGGCTCGTCACCGCGACGGGCGTGGCGTCGAGTCCGGTGTCGGGTGCGGAGCTCTGGCCCGGCTGGACGAAGAGCAGGGCGGCCGTCGCGGCGGTCACCAGGGAGAGTGTTCTCAAGGCGGCGGATCTGAACCGAGATCTGAACCGAGTGGGGGACATGCGGCTCCTTTCCGGAGACAGGGGGCAGGTCTCCGGGAGGCTGGTCAGCTGGTCGATATGTCGAACGAGGATCGGTGATCCGAACGGTCGAGCGCGCTGAACGTAGGGCCGCGTGAGGGGCAAGTCAACGGATGTGACACATGCTGTTTCGATCCACTCCCGCTACTGCTCCCGAATCCCGCTGCTGCTCCCGACCCTGTATGCCTTGACCGGAATATAACTGGCGAGGCATATTGGATCCATGTCCGACGCCACCCTCTGGTCCGCGCTCGCCGACCCGCATCGGCGGGTCATCGTCGGTCTGCTGCTGGAGCGGCCGCGGCCCGTCGGTGAGATCGTCGAGGCCTGCGGTCTGAGCCAGCCGAGTACGTCGAAGCATCTGAAGGTGCTGCGGGACGCGGGCCTGGTGCGCGTACGGCAGGACGCGCAGCGCCGCGTCTACGCCCTCGACCCGGCGCCGATCGCGGAACTGGACGCCTGGCTGGAGCCGTACCGGAAGCTGTGGAACAGCAGCCTCGATGCACTGGGGCGCCGTCTGGACGAGACGGCGACGGAGGAGTCGTCGGACGAGGAAACCCAAGCCACCTCCCCGAAACCGAAGGAGTGAGCCACCATGCCCGCCGAACCCACCGGTACCTACCTCACCCTGGACGACGGACGCCCGGCCGTCCGCTTCACCCGCACCTACGACCACCCCATCGACCGCGTCTGGCAGTTCGTGACCGACGTGGACGAACTCGCCCACTGGTTCCCGTCCCGCGCCGAGATCGAGCTGCGCGCCGGCGGCACGGTCAGGTTCAGCGGCGATCCGAACATCGAGGACTCGACGGGCCGCGTCCTCGCCGTCGACGTGCCCCGGCACCTCTCCTTCAGCTGGGGAGGCGACGAACTGCACTTCGATCTGGAGGAGCTGGACGAGAAGCGCACCCGCTTCACGCTCACCGACGTGCTGGCGGAGGAGAACACCGCCGCCCGCAACGGCGCCGGCTGGGAGGTGTGCCTCACCGCCCTCGACGGCTGGGCCCGCGGCGAGCGCTTCGAAGGCCCGCATGCCGGTGACACCGCGCCCTGGCGCGAGTTCTACCGCGGTTACATCGAGGCCGGAATCCCGTCGGGCGCGCCGGTCCCGGGCCTGGACGACGTGAGCTGACGCCCGCGCGAACGAACGGCCGCTCCGGTCGGCCGTCGGGCGGGTGGCGAGTACGCTGCCTGCGTGGGGATCACCCTCGACCTCAGGAACGCCCGGGCGGCCGACATCCACGTCGGGCGCTCACCGCTCGCTGAACTGATGACGGTGCTGCACATCCTCGCCGAGCCCGACCATCACCCCGAGGCACAGCGCTGGGCGCGGAAACTGCTGGGCGCGGACCTGGACGAGGCGCTCACGGACGAGATGAGCGCGCTGTCGCCATTGTGGGCGAGGCTCCGCTGCCGGCTGCTGATGCCCCTGGCGGCTCCACTGGACAGGTCCTTCGAGGATGAACTGGGTCACCTGGAGGAACTGCCGGTGGAGGAGTTCCTCGGCCTGTGCTCCCAAGGGGTACTCGGCTTCCTGGAGGCGGTACCGCCGGCGCGCAGCCTGGTGGACGATCCCGCCGCCGCACAGGCCTACGTGAGGCAGTGCGAGCGACGGTCCTTCCGGCGCGGGGCGCTCGCGTACGACCTGGTCACCTCGCCGGAAGGCGTCCGGTCGCGGCTGATCGGCTTTCTGCGGGACTGCGGCGGTGCCTTCTTCCGCTCCGAGTGGCGGGTCCTGCACGACCGGCTGGAGCCCGCCGTGGCGCGACTGCGCTCCGACGTGCAGCGCCGGGAGCCGGTCGACGTGCTCGCCGGGCTCAGCCCGACCGCGGTCGTCTCCCCGGACAGGGGGCGGGTCAGGTACGACAAGCTGGCCATCGCCGACATCCGCGTCGGTCCGCGTCCGCTCTTCCTGGTCCCCTCCGTGCACGGCTGGCCGCACCTGACCGTCAAGGACGAGGAACCGTTCCCCATCGTGGTGCAGTTCGCCGCGCTGGAGGGACGGACCGACCAGCTGGCGCTGCGTCAGCTCCACGACCGGCTCATCGCGCTGGCGTCTCCCGGGCGTATGGAGTTGTGCCGGCACCTGCTGGGGGAGCCCATCACCACCTCGGAGCTGGCCCAGCGGCTCGGCCTCGCCGACACGCAGGTTTCCCGCAGCATCCGCCAGTTGCGCGAGGCGGGCCTGATCGAGTCCGAGCGCGAGGGCAAGTACATCTACCACCGGCTGGCCACCGGCACCCTGCTCCGGCTGGGGCAGGACGCGCTGGCGACCATCATGCGGTGAGCGCTCCGCGGGGAGGTCGTATGCAGGCTGCGGGTTCGTTGTGGCTGGTCGCGCAGTTCCCCGCGCCCCTAAGGGGCGCGGTCGCTCCCCCCACTCTCGGCGGAGCCGCACAGTGATACAGCTCCGCGCCGGACTCAACCAAGGCCGCTCAGGGAACCCGGGTATCGGGCTGCACCCACAGCACGACCGCTGACGGGTGCTCCGCGTCCATGTGGACCCGGTTCGTCGCCACCACCCTGCGCCGTGTGAGAGCCTCCGGCTCCCCGGTGTTGGAGTTCACGTCGAAGCGCGGGAAGTCGCTGGAGGAGATGTCCACCCGCAGCCGGTGTCCGGTCTCGAAGCGGTTTGCCGTGTCCGGCGACGGGATCCGGATCTCGTAGACCTGGCCGGGCGTGAGCGGCTCCGGATGTTCGAACGACTTGTGGAACCTGCACCGGAAGATGCCCTCCGTCAGGTTCATCGCGAAGCCGTGCGGATAGTCCTCGTTGGGCGGATGCACATCGACCAGCTTCACCGTGAAGTCGGTGTCCGGGGCGCTGGAGGAGATGAACAGCCGCGCGGTGACGGGCCCGGTCACCGTCAGCGGCTCGGTCAGCGGCGGCGTGCTCAGCGAGACGACGTCCGGCCGTGCGGCGAGCGGCAGATGCGGCTCCCGCGCCCCGTAGAACCGGGCGTCCGGCACCTGGTCGAAGGCGCCGCCGACCATCACCGGCTCACCCGAGGTGACCTGACCGCCGAGGGTGGGCACGGGGTCGTCGGGGTCGAAGTCGTACTCCACCCAGGCCTCCCGCTCCTCGGGCGCCACCGGGCTCAGCTCGCCGGAGCGGTGCAGATAGAACGCCGTCTCGCGGGCCGCGGCCGGCGGCCATCGTGTGTCGGTCCGCCACTCGCCGCCGTGGCGCATCCGGCCGGCCTCGTCGCGGCGGCCGTCACCGCCGCCCATGAGGAAGTACGTCACCCGCGGCAGCGCGTCCGGTTCGTCGCCGCGACCCAGCACCGCGTCGAACCATCGCCGCCGGAAGGAGAGGTACGACTCGTCGAGGTTGTCGCTGAGTGTCGCCGCGGGGCCGAAGTCGACATCACCGGCGTACGTGACACATCGGTTGCCGTGCGTCCAGGGACCCATCACGAGATACGCGGGTGAGCTCTTGAACCGGTCGAGGGCGGTGAAGTTCTCGATCGTGGACCTGACGTACGGGTCGTACCAGCTCGCCATGTGCAGGCTCGGCACATCCGGGAAGCGGTCGTAGTGACCGCGCCCGTAGATCGCGGGCTGCCGCCAGTAGGCGCCGAAGGCGTCCTCGCGCCACTGTGCCAGCAGGTAGTCCTCGTACTCGGCGACGTGCCGCAGCGGGGAGGTGCCCGGCCGCCACGGCAGGGCGCTGAACCAGTCCCGCAGGTCGGTCCGGGCGAACGCGGCGCGCACCAGCGGGTCGCGCTCCGCCTCGGGGCTCTCGCCCGCATGCTCGAAGGCCCAGGTCACCTGCTTCAGCTCGAAGGCGCCGCCCATCCGCATCCCGGCCTCGTAGGCGCTGGAGAACCCGCCGGAGTCCAGGAACATCGCGGCCAGGTGCCGGGGGGACTCCGCCGCCGCGGCGGTCTGGGCGTGGGCGGAGTAGGACACCCCCATCATGGCCACGTTCCCGTCGCACCACGGCTGGGCGGCGATCCACTCGACGGTGTCCGCGCCGTCCGGGCCCTCGTTGAGGTACTTCACGAAAGTGCCACCGGAGTCGCCCCGGCCCCGGCAGTCCTGCCGTACGACGTGGTAGCCGGCCCGTACGAAATAGGCGGACGTCGCCTCCGGCACGGGCACCGGCTCGTCGTGCCGGCTGCGGTCAGAGCCGCGGGGCGCGCGGCGCCCGTACGGCGTGCGCTCGAGGATGACCGGGCGCGGCGACGGCTCGCTCCGGTCCACGTACAGATCGGCGGCGAGGACGGTCCCGTCGCGTGCGGGGATGTGCAGCACCCGCCGCCAGACCCGCTGGTCGGCGAGGTGCTCCGCGGAGCCCGCGGCTGCTGCGGCTGATGTCTGCGTCATGGGGCCCTTCACGCGGTCTGGGACTGCTTCGAGCCGTTGACCTGGATCTTCGCCTTGTCCACGGTGGACAGGGGGAGGTCCCACTTGTCGAAGAGCTTCTGGTACGTGCCCTCGTCGTGCAACTTCCGCAGGGCGTCGGCGAGTACGGGTGCAAGCCCCGAGTCCTTCTTCGAGACGATGCCGTAGATCGCCGTGGCGGCCGGCAGGTCGAGCATGTCCTTGATCTCGACCGTCTTGAAGCGACCGCCTGAACTCTCGCTCGCGGCGGTGTTGGCGGCGCTGGGCGCGGCCACGGCGTCGATGCGCCCGCTCTGCAGGGCAAGGGCGGCGGCCGGCAGATCGGTGAACACCTGGTCGTTCACCGCGGACTTGCCGGCCTTCTCGCACCGCTGCGTCAGGGCGGCCACCACGTTCTGGGTGCCCGCGCCCTTCTCGACACCGACCTTGCGCCCGCACAGGTCGGTGCCGGTCTTCGGGCGGAAGGAGGCCTGGGCGGCCACCATGACGGTCACGTTGCTCTGCGCGAAGTCCGTCATGTCCACCTCCGTCTGTCGCTCGACGAAGTCGCCGACCGGAGAACTGAGGTCGATACGGCCGGACTTGATGCCGGGGATCGTCGAGTCGAACGTCGTCTTCCGCAGCGTGATCCTGATGCCGAGCATCGAGGAGAGCTGCTTGTTGAGATCGGGGACGAGGCCGGTGATGCCGCCGCCGGAACCGAAGGTGATGTACGGCGCGTACTCGCTGACGCCCATCACCACGTCCTTGCCGGCGTACTGCTTCGGGACTCTTGCTCGCAGGGCGGCGTCCGGCGGGGCCAGGGCGACCGCGACGGAGGCGCTCGGCTTCGGCTTGCCGCTGTCCGACGACGAGCCCACGGTGGAGTCGTCGACCGAGCAGGCCGTGAGGGCGAGGACGAGGGGGAGCATCAGGGCGCAGGTGCCGGTGGCGGCGGTACGGGCACGGTGGTGCATGACAGTGGTCCCTTCATCGGGGGAGAAGAGGCGGAGGGGAGGAGCGGGGAGTGCGGAGGGGGTCAACGGCTCCAGACGGAGGCGGCCACACGCTGTACGTTGCCGCCCGCGAGCTTGGCCACCTCGTCCTCGGAGTAGCCGTGCGCGAAGAGCCAGCGGATCATGTTGCCCACGGACTCGGCGGGGTTCTCGCAGCCGTGGACGTATGCGACCTGCTCATGCGGAGGCAGCTCGCCGGGTTCCGCGTCGTCCTTGCCGAACAGTCCGGCGAAGACCCGGTGCCAGGCCGTGTGGTCCCCGAAGTTGGTGTCGGGGCCCAGGGCGACATGATCCGGGCCGACCAGGTCGAGGCAGTACTCGACGTGCTCCATGACCGAGTCCAGGCAGTGCTTCGGGTGCTTGGCCGTGATCGTCGTGTGCGGAGCGGCCTCGACGCCGATGAAGCCGCCCGAATCGGCGCAGGCCCGGATGACGTCGTCCGGCTTCATGCGCGGAGTCGGCCACAGGCCCCGCGCCCCGGCGTGGGTGATGACCACGGGCGCCGACGAGTGGCGTACGGCGTCCAGGGCCGTGGCGTCACCGGTGTGCGAGACGTCCACGATGATGCCGAGGTCGTTCATCCTGCGCAGCGCGCGCCGGCCGAGGACGGTCAGGCCCGCGTCGCCCGTGTCGGCGAGGCCGGAGCCGAGCTGGTTGCTCTCGCTGTAGACCAGGCCCAGGAGCCGTACGCCCAGTCCGTACAGGACGTCGAGCCGGTCGACATCGTTGCCGATGGGGGTCGCCGACTCCAGGGTGAGCACGACGCCGACCCTGCCCTCGGCGCGGGCCCGGCGCGCGTCCTCCAGGGTGCGCACCGGGGCGACGAGCCGCTGGTGCGCCCAGTCCGTCTGCCGCATGCCCAGGTCGCTGACGGCGTCGTCCCAGTCCCACGGCGTGTGCGAGCGGATCATGCTGACGGCGGCCGGACCGCCGTCGAAGAACAGGTCGACGCCCGAGTGCGCGATGCCCTCGTACGGTGTGGACTCCCGTCCCTGGCGGCGGTACTCGGGGAACGCGTCGGGGTCGGAAGGGCGCAGCGAGAGGTGATCGTGGGCGGACACCACGAGATGCCGGTTCTCGAAGTCCCGGGCCTGGATCTCGACGGCGTCACTCCACTCCACGCCGCCACCGGGGACACGTCCGAGCGCCGGGACGACGTCGAAGGCGCGGTAGTCGCTTCCGGCCTCCAGATACTGGTACGAGCGGTACGAGTCCCACAGCGCGAGCCGCTTGCGGGTCTTGTCCGAGAGTCCGTCGGGGAGCTCTTCAGGGTGCGGGAGAGGCGTGCTCATGAGCCGACTTTCGACAGGAAGGCGCGGGTACGGTCGTGTGCGGGACGGGTCGTGATCTGCTCGGCGGAGCCCTGCTCGACGATGCGCCCCTCGTCCATGAAGACGATCCGGTCGGCGACGTCGGCGGCGAACCGCATCTCGTGCGTGACGACGACGAGCGTCATGCCGTCGCGGGCGAGGTCGCGGATGACGGTCAGTACCTCCTGGACCATCTCCGGATCCAGGGCCGACGTCGGTTCGTCGAAGAGCATGACCTTGGGCTGCATGGCCAGCGCCCGGGCGATGGCGACGCGCTGCTGCTGCCCGCCCGACAGCTGCTCCGGGTAGCTGTCCAGCTTCTCGGTCAGCCCCACGCGGGCCATCAGCCGCTCGGCGCGGGCGTTCGCCTCCGCCTTCGGTACCTTCAGCACGTGGCGCGGGGCGTGCACGATGTTCTCGCGGGCGGTCAGGTGCGGGAACAGATTGAAGCTCTGGAAGACCATGCCCATGGCCGCGCGCTGCACGGCCAGCTCCCGGTTGCCGAGTTCGACCACGGTGTTTCCGGTCTGCCGGTAGCCGATGACCTGCCCGTCGACCAGCACCAGGCCGTCGTCGGGGACTTCGAGGTGGTTGACGCAGCGCAGCAGCGTGCTCTTGCCGGATCCGGACGGGCCGATGAGGCACACCGTCTCACCGCGCCGCACATCAAGCGATATTCCGTGCAGAACCTCCGTCCCGCGGAACGACTTGCGGATCCCGTGCAGCGAAATGATGGGTCCCGGCCCTGTTTCCGAGTGATCGGTACCACCGGAGAGTTCCGATGGTTCTGAGAACTCCGAGAACTCCGAGGACTCCGAGAACTCGGGGAGCTTCGAGTGTGCGGTCACAGCGAATCCTCGATCCTCTTGGGAGACGCGTTCTGCCCGGGCCTGGCCAGGGTGTGCCGGGAAAGCCGCCGTTCCAGGCGGCTTTGAAGGAGGGTCAGGAATCCCGTGATGACCATGTACCAGATGGCGGCCACGATGAGCAGCGGGACCGTCTGGAAGTTCTTCGCGTAGATGAGCTGCACCGAATACAGCAGATCCGCGAGGGAGATGACACTGACCAGCGACGTGGCCTTGAGGAGCGAAATCAGCTCGTTCCCCATGGGCGGCACGATGATGCGCAGCGCCTGCGGCAGGCTGATCCGGAGGAACGCCTGAGCGGGAGTCAGTCCGAGGGCCGCGGCCGCCTGCCGCTGGCCGTCCGGGACGGACAGCAGCCCCGACCGGATCAGCTCCGCGATGTATGCCGTCTCGTGCAGGGTGAGACCGACGATCGCGGCGGTCAGCGGACCGATCAGGGCGTTGGAGTCGAAGGTGGCGAAGCTCGGCCCCCACGGAACACCGATCGACAGGGTGGGGAAGAGCGCCGCGAGGTTGTACCAGAACAGCAGCTGCACCAGCATCGGAATGCTGCGGAAGACCCAGATGAAACCCGCGGCGGCGGTGGACATGAGCCGTGCCTGCCCCATGCGCATGAGCGCCACCAGGGTGCCGAGAACGAGCGAGAGCAGCATCGTCACGGCCGTCATGCCGACGCTCACGCCGATGCCCTGGAGAATGCGGATCTCGAAGAAATAGCGGGCGACCGTTCCCCATTCGAAACGGGAATTCGTGATCACCGTCGTCACCGTCATCGCGGCGAACACCACCACGACGGCGTTGGCGGCCCATATCGCGGGGCGACGGCGCTTGACCCTTTCCAAGGTCAGCACGTCGGGCGGTGCTTCGGCATTCAGGACTCTGCTCATAAGGCCCTCGGATGGATGGCGGATCGGAACGACCGGTTGCCGCAGCCTAAATTCCTCTCCCCGACGTGTCACCGACGGTTGACACACATGTGTCAACCGTTAACGACTTTTGCTCTCGCTCCGCAAAGGAACTGTCCACGGTGTTGTGCCACCTGAGGGGGGTAACCAGAGTGCATCTCCGGGGGTCTGCCCCAGCCCGTTCCGGCACTCAACCCCCTTACCGGAGGCCGTCGGCCGCCCCTAGCGTCCAGGTATGACGAAGGACAATGTGGTGGGCGATGACGGTGTTGGCCGTGGGAGCACAACGCGCAGGGGTGTGCTGCTGGGGCTTGGCCTCGCCGCGGGTGGCACTGTCCTCGGCGTGGGCACGGGCGCGACCGCTTCCGCTGTCGCGACCGGGCGTGACGGTAGCCGGGGCGGGAGAGGACCGTGTACGTATGTGCTGGTGCACGGCACGCACAGTGCGGGAGCGTATTGGCTGCCCGTCGCACAGGAGTTGACCCTGCGCGGTCATCGCGTCGTCGCGGTGGATCTGCCGTTGCACGGCTCGCAGGCGTTCGTGCCGGAGTCGTACCAGAGGCAGGACCTGGCGGCCATGGCCACCGAGCCCTCACCTGTCGCCGCCCTCTCTCTGGACGATTACGAGAAGCACGTGACGCGCATTGTGCGCCGCGCGGCGGCGCACGGCCCCGTGATCCTGGTCGGCCACAGCCTGGGCGGTGCCACCGTGAGCCGGGTGAGCAACGCCGTACCGGAACTGCTCCACCACATCTGCTACATGGCGGCTTTCTGCCCCAGCCCCGCTCTGCCGACCCCCGACGCCTGCACCGCGGCGCCGGAGAACGAGAACGCGCTCATACCGTTCGACCAGATCATCGGGGACCCGGAACAGCTCGGTGTGATGCGGCTCAATCCCCGCACGGGTGACGCCGGGGACCTCAAGGCGCTCTGGGAGATGATGTGCGCGGGCTATCCGGACGACGCGTTCCGGCAGCGGCTCGGCAGCATGCAAACAGACGAGTCGACCACGGCCTACGCGGGGCGGGCCGTCGGCAAGGCGGAGACCTGGGGACGGCTGCCCCGCACGTATCTCCGCTTCGGCAAGGACCGGACGATCGCCACGAAGCTCCAGGACCGGATGATCGCGGAGGCCGATGCACGGACGCCTCACAATCCCTTCCGGGTCCATGACTTCCCCACCGCTCCGCACATCGGCCCGCTGGACCCAGCACCGGTGGCGAGCGCCCTGGCCGTGCTCGCTCCGTAAGAGCCGGCCGTTCGTCAGATCACCACGCCCCCCGCGAGGAATGGCCATCCGCCACCAAGATCAGGTCCGTCGAGACGGTCCCGGATGCGGCGATGAGTTTGGGGCGTCCGACTGGTCTGTATGTGTAGCGGGTGCTTTCGCGCGCCCGCACCAAGAGCGAAGGAGCTCCACATGCTCAACCTCGAACCGCAACAGGCCGCCGGCAAGGTCCTCTTTCACTTCAGCATGTCGCTGGACGGTTTCGTGGCGGGCCCGAACCACGCCATGGACTGGCTGACCGGGGTCACCGGCAGCGACGGCGTGTTAGAGGAGTACATCGAGACCACCGGCGCGGTCCTGGGCGGGCGGAAAGGCTGGGACCGCGACCCGAGCGCCCGACCCTACAGCGAGGACTGGAAGGGCCAGATCTTCGTCCTCACCCACCACCCCGAAGACGCCACGCCCGCCGACGGTGTCACGTTCCTGAACTGCGACGTGGCCGAGGCGGCACGCATCGGCCTGGAGGCCGCCGACGGCAAGAACCTCGAAGTCCTCTCCCCGACGATTGGCCGCCAACTGCTCGAACGCGGCCTGATCGACGAAATCAACCTGCACATCGCCCCCGTCCTGCTTGGTGACGGCATCCGGCTCTTCGACCATCCCGGCGGCCGGCCGATCCGGCTGCGCCACGCCCACGGCTCACAGCCCTTTGCCGAGGTCGATGTGCGCTACCACCCCGTTGCAGAAGCGTAGAAACCGCAGGGCCCCGTCCGGGCCGTTCAGGTTTGGATGCCGCCGGGGCGGCTCGGGCGTGTCTCGGGTGTGCTGATCACAGCCACTCGTCGATGGCCGCTACGAGGACAGTCGCCTCGTAGCGGACCGCGAGCTTGTCGTACCGAGTAGCCACGGCAAGGTGCCTTTTGAGGCGACTAATGCCGCACTCGACCGCGTGCCGAGCCTTGTGGTCTCATCTCACTTCAAGATCCACTTTCGATGCGCGCCCTACAGGGCCACTGCCATACGGTGGTCGGATGTGCGGCCGTGCACCGGGCACGGCTGACTGGACGCTTGTGGGCAGAGCATGAAATGTTCGGTCACCGATGCCCGATACGCACGGTATCGGCCGGGAGGCCGGAAGGCCTCCGGCCCCTGACTGAACGGCGCTGCGCCCAGGTAGATCTCCAGGCCCCGGTCCAATTCGGCTCCGGTCAGCTCGCACGCAGTGGCAGTCATGTACACCGCCTCGTCGGAGCCCGGCTCCTGCTGCGAGTTGAACACTACGATGCCGACCCGGGGCCGCACCGCGATGTTGCGGACCTGCGTCGCCTCGGGTGAGGAGATCCAGTAGAACGTCGAATACCCGTCGGCCACATAGAAGACTGGCGACGCCCAGGGCTCGCCCTCCGTGTTCGCGGTTCCCAGCGTCATGAAACGGTTGCCGTCGATAATTGCCCGACCCTTGACGTCAAGATTCCCGGTGCCCATGGCGTAGACCGTACATCTGATGCGCCGCCAAGCCGACTCATCATCCTCGCCGGTCAGAGGCGCTACTCGGTTACGCGATCACGATCTGGACGGGTCACCTCGTGAAAGCGCGAGGCTAGTGCCTGTGTACAGCCGAGGCCGGGTCCCGTACGTGGAGGTACGGGGACCGGCCGTATCCTCTGAACCCAACTGACATACGGGGGAGAGGGATCGGGGCGTGCCACTGCACAAGGACGATCCGAAGTCGGTCGGCGGGTACAAGCTGGTGGAGCGGCTGGGCGCCGGCGGCATGGGCGTCGTCTACCGGGGCAGATCGCGCTCCGGGCGCGAGCTGGCGGTCAAGGTGGTGCACGCCCAGTACGCCGAGGACCCTGTCTTTCGTGCCCGTTTCAGGCAGGAGATCGAGGCCGTCCGCAAGGTGAGCGGCGCCTTCACCGCGCCGGTGGTGGACGCCGATCCCGAGGCGGTACGGCCGTGGATGGCCACGCAGTACGTGCCCGGGCAGTCGCTCGCCGACCGGATCCGTGACCGGGAACCGCTGAAGAACACCGAACTGCGGCGGCTGGCGCTCGGGTTGGTGGAGGCGCTGCGGGACATCCACCGGGCGGGGGTGGTCCACCGGGACCTCAAACCCGCCAACGTCCTGATGGCCGAGGACGGCCCGCGCGTGATCGACTTCGGTATCGCGCGGGCGGCCGAGAACCACAACACGCTGACCGAGACAGGGCAGATGATCGGCACCCCGCCGTTCATGTCCCCGGAACAGCTCACCGACGCCCGCTCGGTGGGCCCGGCCTCCGACGTGTTCTCCCTCGGCGCGCTGCTGGTCTTCGCGGCCACGGGCCGGGGTCCCTTCGACGCGGACAGCCCCTACCTCACGGCCTATCGGGTGGTCCATGACGCCCCCGCCCTGGACGGCGTGGCGAAGCCCCTGCGCACGGTCCTGGAACGCTGCTTGGCCAAGGAACCCGCCGACCGGCCCGAACTGGGTGCACTGGCAGGGGAGTTCATGGCCGCGCTGCCGGAGGCGGGTGCGGAGGACCAGGCCACCGTGGCGCTGCGCGCGGACGAGATGGCCGTGGTCCGGACCCGCCCCGCCGCGCCCTCTGTCCGACGGCGCAGTCGCATACGCCCGCTGTGGGCCACGGCCGGCACCGTCGGCGCCCTCGTTCTCGGACTCACGGGGTACTTGCTGCTCGGCCCCGGACTCGCGGACGACGACTCCCGGACGGGGGCGAACACCGCCCGGTCCGCGCCCTCCCGGTGGACGGCCGTGCCGGCCGGCTGGCAGCCCTGGCAGACGACCGTGGACGCCACGGCCGCGAGCGGCGTGAAACGGGGGACCGGCGTCGCCGGCTACGGCCCGGCGGGCGCCCCGGAGTGCGAGGTGTACGAGGGCGCCGTCCACTGCGCGGGCGACGGGATCCTGCCCATGCGCATCGACGCGCTCACCGGACGGATCGTCTGGCGGGCCGACGGGGTGCCGCCGGCCGTGGACAACGGGTGGTACACCTTCTCGGTCCTCGGCGTCGTGGACGACACGATGGTGGTCGAGCAGGAGTACCGCGCCGAGCGGGAGAGCGACCCCGAGTACTCGGTCGCCGCCCTCGACACGGGGACCGGAAAGAGGCTCTGGCACCGCACCATGAACACGCGCCAGGTCCGCCCGCACCTCTCCGGCGACCTCGTGATCGTCCCGGACGACAGCGGCCGTTCGGTGATCGCCCGCTCACCGCGCACCGGCACCGAACGCTGGACGGCGCCGCTGCCGACGGGGCAGTACTGCAACTGGGCGGACACCGGCGATGACCTCTACCTCGAGTGCGTCCCGGACCTGACGGCTTCGAAGAACAAGCTGCTCCTCGGCCTGGACCGCGCCGACGGCGCGGCGCGGCGCCTGACGGTGCCCTATCGCGCAACTCTCCTCGGGATGTTCGACGGACGCCTGCTCCTCCTCGACCCGGTCGAGGACGTGGACAAGGAGGCGTTCTCCCGGATCCGGCTGCTGGATCCGGACTCGGGGAGGAACGGTATGACGAAGCTGGCGGAGGAGTTCGAGGGCGACGCGACGCTGTCGGACGGCACTCTGTGGTTCGCCACGTCCGCCGGCCAGGTGATCGCGGTGTCGGCGCGGACCGGCGAGCGGCTGTGGCAGACCCGGACGAGCCTGGAGCGGCCGAGCGATGTCACCCACGACCCGCGTGCCCACGTGGTCTATCTGTCCAGCGCCAGCGGCCGGGTCGCCGCCCTCGACACAAGGAAGGGCACGCTGCTGTGGGAGACCCCGCCGCGTGCCCAGCAGGTGACGAACCAGGGTTGGGCGCAGTCCGAGGTGCTGCTCCGCAAGGGCGCCCTGGTCGTTACCACCGGGGATGGCGACATCTTCACCCTCGACCCGGCTCACCCCGACCGGAAACCCGTCTCGGGGTGAGCAAAGGGCCTACGGCCCGGCCTGCGGCAGCGCCGGCATCCGCTTCACGGAAGGCGTTTAGAGTCGGGCGGCGCAGCCGGTGAAGAGGAGCGAAGCGGAGTGAAGGGGAGTACCGCATGAAACTGATCGCCGTGGGGGACGTGGTGGTCGCCCGGAGACCGTCTCTGACCCGCGACGGAGACCTCTCCGCCGGTACGTCTGCCCTGCCGCTGCTGCGGGACGCCGACCTGGTGATCGGCAATCTCGAGGTTCCGCTGACCGACACCGGACACCCGGCCGAGAAGCCGGTCGCCTTCCGTGTGGGCACCGGCACGGCCCCCGAACTGGCCCGGCTCGGCTTCGACGCCTGCTCCCTCGCGACCAATCACGCCCTCGACTACGGCATCGACGGTCTGCGCAGCACCCGTGCGGCCCTGGACAGGGCCGGTGTCGCGCACGCCGGAGCCGGCGAGGACCTCGACGAGGCGCTGCGCGCCGTCCGGCTCACGGGCCGGAACGGTGCCGAGGCCGCCTTCCTGAGCCTGTGCAGTGCCCTGCCACCGGGCTTCAACGCGACGTCGCGCAGGCCCGGGATCGCGCCGGTGAGGATCGAGCAGAGCTACGAGTTCGACGGCGTACTGCTCGAAGAACAGCCGGGGACCGTGCCGTACGTCCGTACAAGGGCGCGCGAGGAGGACGTGGAGCGCGCCGAGGAGGCGATCCGGCGGGCCAAGGCCCTGGCCGGCACGGTGGTGGTGGCCGTGCACTGGGGCGTCCCGTGGTGTTATCTGCCCGACAACCAGGGGCCGTTGGCCGAGTACCAGCAGCCGCTCGGGCGGCGTCTCGTCGACGCCGGCGCGGATCTGGTGATCGGGCACCATCCGCACTGCCTCCACCCGGTCGAGAGGTACCGGGACGGACTCATCCTGTACTCGACCGGGAACTTCCTGTTCCATCCCTGCGAGGAGGTGGCTCCCCCCGACCGGCGGCCTGCTGCCCGCTACAAGGACCGGATGTCCGATCGGCCGTGGTTCGAGAGCGCGGCGTTCGAGGTGTGCCTCGGAGACGGCCCGCCCCGACTGCGCCTCCACCCGGTGGAGCTCACCACGGACGGCGAACCGGCGATCCCCTCGGCCTCGACGGCGCGGCGGATCCTGCGGCACGTCGAAGAACTGTCCCGGGAACTCAACCCCTCGACGAGGGTGGACGAGGAAGGCCACGTCCACTTCTGATGCTGACCCCGAGCATCATGATCCCCAGTCCTCCGAAGGACGATCTCACTGAACCGTTGTTCAGGAAGAGGCCACCGAGAGCACGTTCCACTCCCGCACAGCAGGCCGCCACCGAGCGGGCCCTGGACGCCTCCCGCGCCTCTGCCCCGACGGGATACCGGTCGGCGACGAACGCGGCGGTGGCCGCGGGCGCCGTGAGGATGTCCTCGGCGTCCACCGGGAAGCCCGCTCCGGCCAGAGCCTCGGCGATCGACGCACGCGTACGGGACGTCGTGTTGGTGACCAGGGCGACACCGAGGTCCGACTCCCGGATCCGCCGCAGCGCCTCGACCGCGCCGGGCAGTGGCTGAAGATCCCGTCACTGCATCTGGCGCCGCACCAGCTCGTGCAGTCGCCCGCCCGTGTCCGCGAGCAGCTGCGCGGGCGGGCCCTGCTGTACGACGCGCCCCTCCGACATGACGATGACGCGGTCCGCGTCCATCACCGTGGACAGCCGGTGTGCGATCACCACACGCGTGGCGTTGAGCGCGCGGGTGCTCTCGATGACCGTGCGCTGGGTCTCGTTGTCCAGGGCGCTGGTCGCCTCGTCGAAGAAGAGGATGCGTGGCCGGCGGATCAGCGCCTGGGCGATCATCAGCCGCTGGCGCTGGCCGCCCGAGATCGCGCCGCTGCCGGAGACGATCGTGTGCAGTCCCATCGGCATGCGCTTGATGTCCTCGGCGAGCCCGGCCATCTCGGCGGCCGCCATGGCCTCCTCCGGCGTGTACGGCTCGGTGCCGCAGATGCAGTCCAGGATCGAGCCGGTGAACGGCTGGGCGTGCTGGAGCACGACACCGCACTGGCGGCGTACGGCCGACTGGTCGAGGGCGGCCAGGTCCTGACCGTCGTACAGCACACTGCCCGACACCGGCTTGTCGAAGCCGATGAGCAGCCGCAGCAGCGTGGACTTGCCGCAGCCGCTGGGGCCGACGATCGCCACGAACTCACCCGGCCGGATCGCGAAGGACACGTCGTCGAGGACGAGGGGACCGTCGTCGGTGTAACGGAAGGACAGCTTCTTCGCCTCGATGGAGCCGGAGAGGGCGGCCGGTCGGGTGCTTGCCACACGGACTTCGGGCGTCGCGTCGAGGACCGGCTTGATCTCCTCGAACATCGGCAGCGCGGCGACCGCCGAGACGAACGAGCCGGTCAGCTGCGTCACCGAGGTCAGCAGCATCGTCATCGAGGTGGTGAAGGTCAGAAAGTCACCGGCCGACATCGACCCGCGGGCCGGTCCCGCCAGCAGCATGAAGATGATCAACGAGCTGAGCGGCAGATACACCGCGCCCAGCACCGTGTTGAGGTTCTTGATGCGGCCCACCCGCTGCTGCAACTCACGGCTGCGGGCGAACTCGCTCGCCCAGGCGGCGTACGCGTAGTTCTCGGCTGCCGCGACCCGCAGTTTGGGCAGGCCCCGGAGGGTCTGGAACGCCTGGTTGTTGAGCTTGTTGCTCAGTACGACGAGGCGGCGCTGCCAGCGCACCTGCCACAGACCGAGCCCGAGGAACACCGCGGCGATCACGACGAGCATGCCGATCGCGGCGAGGGCCATCGGGACGCTGTACCAGAGCAGCAGGACGAGGTTCATGACGCCGACCGTGCCCGCCTGGACGACCACCGGGCCGACGCCCGCCATCAGGCGGCGGATGGAACTGATGCCCATGGCGGCGCTGGCCAGTTCGCCGGTCGAGCGCGCGGTGAAGAACTTCGTGGGCAGCCTGAGCAGCCGATCCCACACGGCGGGTTGGAGCGTGGCCTCGATACGCCCCTCCATGCGCAGGATGGTGAGGTTCTGCATCAGCATGAAGGCCGCCGACACGACACTGGCGATCATGATGGCCAGGCAGAACTGGACGATCAGGTTCTCCTGGGCCTTCGGCACATAGATGCCGAGCACCTTGCCGGTGGCGATCGGCACCAGCGCGCCAAGGGCCACCGTGACCAGCCCGCTGAGCGTGAGGTTGCGCAGGTCACCGCCGGTGCCCTGGAGGCTGAACCGCAGCAGCCGGAGCGGGCTCAGCCGGCGTTCGGGAAGCGGCCGGTAGAACATGACGGCTCGCGGCTCGAACTCCGCCGCGTTGGCCTTCTCGACCGGTGTCTCACGACCGCTCGGGTGCACGGCCACATATCCGCCGCGCCGCCACAGCAGTGCGACCGGAGCGCCGGACGCGGACCGGTGGCCGACCAGCGGGCCGATGTTGTCGCGCCACCAGCGCCCGTCGAGGCGTACGGCGCGGGTGCGGACGCGGGAGGCGATCGCGATCCGCTCGACGGGATCGAGGCGATCGCTCTCCGTGCCGCCCTGCGCGGGGTCGGCCAGGGCGATCCCGGCGGCGCGGGCGACGAGCTTGCAGGCGGCATACGTGGCATCGGCGTCCGCCGCGGGCGAACCCGATGCCGAGCGCTTGGAGATGGAGGCGAGGAGCGTCCGGTCGGCCTGGGCACGGACCGCCTCACCGGCCTTGATACCCGCGGCGGTCCGGTTCTCGTGGGTGCGCTCCAGCTGCTCGATCCAGCGGTCAAGGGTGGCGAGCAGCCGGTACTGCTGGTCGACCATGGCCTGCCACATCGCAGGGTCCACCAGCAGGTCGGCCGCGGCCTCGGCGCCGTACACGGACCCGTACTGCACACTGCCCGGCGGCACCTGCATCCACAGGATGTCCTCGTCGGTCAGGGCCGCGCCCCGCTCGGTGGCGAGGGGCGCCTCGAACAGGATGGCCTGGCCGCGGCCGACGCCGAGTGAGAGGGCGTACTCCAGCGGGCTTGTGGCCGGGGGTACGAACACGGGATTGCCGTACGCGTCGTACGTCCATGTCTCGGTCTGCGGGGGCTGGTACAGCTCGCGCAGCGCGATGCGGCGCAGTACGCACTCGCGCAACGGCCTGCCGACCAGGGTGTGCTGGGGTCCCGCGACCGGGCCGAGCAGCAGGGAGCCCGCTTCGAGGCGGCCGAGGTGGTGCCAGTGGCCCTGCTGGGCCGCGTCGACCGCGAACAGGTCCATGGCGCCGGACGCGACGAGCCACAGTACGTGCGGGCCCTCGAGGTCGAGGCGGTTGAGGCCGGAGCCGTCGACCGGGGTGCCCATGCCGCCGAGCGCGGCGAGCACGTAGTCGCCCTCGGTTACGGGCTGCTGTTGTTGCTGCTGTTGTTGCTGCTGTGGGTTCTGTGCGTTCTGCGGGTCCTGCTGGTAATGCTGCTGGTTCTGTTGGGGTACGGATGTCATCTCAGCGCTCCCTGACCAGCTCGGCGTACGGGCCGCCGGCCGCCACCAGGGAGTCGTGACGCCCGCGTTCCACGATCGTGCCGTGCTGGAGGACCACGATCTCGTCGCTGTCGCGCACGGTGCTGAGCCGGTGCGCGATCACCACGCAGGCACAGCCGCGCTTGCGCAGGTTGTCGATCACGAGCTGCTCGGTCTCCGCGTCCAGGGCGCTCGTCACCTCGTCGAGGACGAGGATGCTGGGCCTGCGCACCAACGCCCGTGCTATCTCCAGCCGTTGGCGCTGACCGCCGGAGAAGTTGCGGCCGTCCTGCTCGACCTTGCTGTGGATGCCGCCCGGGCGGCGCATGACGACGTCGTACAGCGCCGCGTCCTCCAGTGCCGCGACAACGGCCTCGTCGGGCACCGACGGGTCCCACAGCGCGATGTTGTCGCGGACCGAGCCCTCGAAGAGGAAGACGTCCTGGTCGACGAAGGAGACGGAGGCCGCGAGCGCGCCGCGGGGGATGTCCTCCAGACGCTGCCCGTCGATCCGGATCACCCCCTCCCACGGAGCGTAGAGCCCCGAAATCAGCCGGGACACCGTCGACTTGCCGCTGCCGGAGCCGCCGACCAGCGCGACCTGCTGGCCCGGCCCGACCGTCAGTGAGAAACCGGAGAGCAGCGGCTTGTCGAGCGGGCTGTAACCGAAGGTGATGTTCTCCAGCTCCACATGGCCGTGCAGGCGGCGAGTGCTCTCGCCCCCGTCCCGGCGCGAGTAGAGCGGGTCGGCCGCGAAGTTCTCGACGTCCTTCAGACGCGCCACGTCGGCCGCGAAGTCCTGGATGCGGCTCGCGACGCCGTTGAGCCGGGTGATCGGCGCGGTGAAACGGGTCACCAGCGCCTGGAACGCGACGAGCAGACCGACGGATATATGGCCCTCCACGGCCCGCATGCCGCCGATCCAGAGGATCAGCGCGCTGTTGAGCGTGGCAAGTGTCGGCGCGACCACGCCCAGCCAGGCGCTCGGCACCCCCAGCCGCTGCTGTTCCTCCAGCGTGGTGGCGTGCTGCCCGGCCCATTTGCGGAAGTAGCCGTCCTCGCCGCCGGTCGCCTTCATCGTCTCGATCAACTGCAGCCCCGTGTAGGCGGTGTTGGTGAGCCGGGCGCTGTCCGCTCGCAGCTTCGCGGTCCGCGTCGCACGGAGCTTCACCACGACCCGCATCGCCACGATGTTGAGCAGCGCGACCCCGATCCCCACGGCCGTGAGCTGAGGGTCGTACGTGTAGAGCAGGACCGCGTACAGCACCACCACGACCGCGTCGACGCCTGCCGCCGCGAGGTCACGGGCCAGGGTCTCGGCCACCGCGTCGTTCGACTGGAGCCGCTGCACCAGGTCGGCCGGGCTGCGCTGGGCGAAGAACGTGACCGGCAGCCGCAGCAGATGCCGCAGGAACTTCGCGCTGCTCAGTGTCGACGAGATGACGCGGCCGCGCAGCAGGTTCGCCTGCTGGAGCCAGGTCAGCACCACCGTGAGCAGCACCGTCGCGCCCATCGACGCGAACAGCACCTTGAGCAGTGAGGTCTGCCCGCCGATCAGGAACATGTCGATGTACGTGCGGCTGAGCGCGGGCACCGCGGCGCCGACCGCCACCAGCAGCAGACTCGCCAGGACCGCGGCCGGCATGGTGCCCGACGTGCCGCGCAGCCGGGCCGGCATGGCGCCCAGGACGCCCGGTTTGCGGCCGCCCTTCTCGAAGTCGGGACCCGGCTCCATGGTGAGGACGACACCGGTGAAGCTGGTGTCGAAGTCCTCCATGGGGACGAAACGGCGGCCCTTGCCGGGGTCGTTGATGTGCACCCCGCGCCGGCCGAAGCGGCGCCCCATGCCGTCGTAGACGACGTAGTGGTTGAACTCCCAGAACAGGATCGCCGGGGCGCGCACCTCGGCGAGCGCCGCCGTGTCCATCTGCATGCCCTTGGCGGTGAGGCCGTAACTGCGCGCCGCCTTCAGCAGGTTGCTGGCCCGTGAGCCGTCACGCGAGACGCCGCAGGCGATGCGCAGTTCCTCCAGCGGGATGTGCCGCCCGTAGTGGCCGAGCACCATCGCGAGCGAGGCGGCGCCGCACTCCACGGCCTCCATCTGGAGGACGGTGGGGGTGCGGACGGTCTTCCGGCGGCCCTTGGGGACGGTGCGCTTCGGCGGCGCGGCACGGCGCCTGCCCCGTACGGGCGGCGGTAGTTCGGACGCCTCGGTGCCGGTGTCCTGGGGAGCGGTCACGGGAGCAGCCAATCGATCGGACGCTCATCGGCCATACGGATCGAGCCGGAGGCCATGGTCATGGAGTCGAGCCGGAACGGCGGGCCCTGAGTGGACGACCACTTGTAGCCGGACTTCGTGCCGGACGAGCGGTCCAGGCGGACCAGGACGGCGACGGGCCTGCCGTCCTTGGTGAACTGCTCGCCCAGCTGGCTGTCTCCGAGGTAGGCGGTGATCTGCTGCGGGGTCTGTGTGCTCCGGTCGACGGACTTCACCTGGCCGCGCAGGACTCCGTACTCCTGAGTGGGCACCGACTGGACGGTCAGGTCCACGGCCGCGTCCTCAGGAATCGTGGCGGCGTTCTCGGCGGGCACGTACACCGTCGCGAACAGCGGGTCCTTGGCGCCGGCGACCTTCTCGACGGAGGCGACGTTCGCGCCGGTCTGGATGATGGCACCGATGGTGGCGGCGAGGGCGGTGATCCGGCCCGCGGCGACGGTACGGACGACCGTCTCGCCCTTCGCCGTACGGACCTTCAGTACGGGGGCGTCGGCGGGGAGCCGCTGGCCCTGCTTCGCGAGGACCGCGGTGACCTGGCCGGCGACGGGACTCTGCAGGACGTAGCTGCCCTGCCCGTGCGTGAGGATGGCGGGCGCGCTCACCGTGGAGGCGACGGACCCCGTGACTGCCCAGACGGAGGCGGCCGCCATGACGACGACCGTCACGGACAGCACGAGCCAGCCCTGCGGGCGGGCGAAGCGCACCGGGAGGTCGAGCTCTTCGGGCGACTGGAGCTTGGCGAGGGCCTGTTGGCGGAACTGCACGGGACTTTCCCTCACCTGCGGACGACGTGACGTACGGCCACTGCGGACGGCTGCCGTACGGCCGGCTGGTTTACGGCATCCGGAAGCCCCGGAACCATGGATCGGTTCCGGGACTCACGGCACGCTGATGCGATCAGAGACCGGCGACCAGGCCGGTGACCGGGGCGGTGTTGAGGCCGGTCGCGCCCTCGACGGTGCCGACGGCGGTGTCCACGATGCCCGAGACCGGGGCAACGGAGTCCAGCGCGCCGGTGACGGTGCCCAGGGCGTTGACGGACAGGCCGCCGGAGACGGTGTCGAGGTCGGCGTCCGAGATCTCGACGGTCTCAACCTGGGGGGTGGAGTTCATGATGGAACTTCCCTTCCTATTGATATTCACAAGGGGGGAGCGGCCCCCTCTGGGGACAGATGGTCGGCCGCCGCCGCAGACGTCAGGCACCGGAAACCCAGAACCATGGGGTGACCCCTGCGGTGCGAAGGATCAAAGCACGCTGCCGTGGCGCGCTTCCAATCAATGCCCCATGTGATCAGGGGATTTGCGGTCGTAGGACGCCCAACCGTGCAGGCCTGCGCACGGCTCGGTGGCGACTTCTTCACACGATCCGCGACGTGATCGCTTTCGGGCCCTTGCGGACATGATTGCGAATCGGGCACACCCGAACCAAAGAGGCGGCCGGCGGCGAGCCGCTGTGCAGATTCGCCGACTGCCGTGACCCGCCTGCGTAATCGATGTGCAGATTTGAGGAAGCCGGGATTCCGCTCTCTCGCACGAACGGGCTGTTACCTCTCGGTAGCGGAGTGCGAATCAAGGGCCGGTTGAACGCCACACCCGCAGCATCCGTACCAACAGCCATCCAGGCGCCGCCAGTCAGCTGCCGAGCGGCAGCGCGGACTCCGTCCCCACATGGAGGTCAAGAAGTTGAGTCACAAGCGAACACCAAAGCGCAAGGCCGTCATAGCAGCGGGCAGCGTGGCGGCGCTCGGAGCGGCGGCACTGATACTGCCCAACGCGATGGCGTCCCAGACCGAGGGAACGGACGCCGCCCCGAAGACGGTCAACGCCGCGCAGGCGTCGGACCTGTCCTCGCAACTGGCCGCACTGCTCGGTGAAGCGTTCGCCGGCTCGTACTACGACAAGGACGAGCAGCAGCTCGTCATCAACGTCGTGGGCGACAACAACAACCTCGTCGTCCAGGCCGAGCAGGCGGGCGCCGCCGTTCGCGAAGTCGACAACACCATGTCCGAACTCAAGGCCGCCGAGCAGACCTTGAAGTCCGAGGCCACCGTCCCCGGTACGGCCTGGTCCATCGACCCGAGGACCAACAAGATCCAGGTCACCGCCGACAGCACGGTCACGGGCTCGAACTGGGACCAGGTGGAGTCGACGGTCAAGTCGCTCGGCTCGGACATGGCGTCCGTCAAGAAGTCCGCTGGTGAGTTCAAGACGTTCGCCGCGGGCGGCGACGCCATCTTCGGCGGCGGGTCACGCTGCTCGCTCGGCTTCAACGTCACCGACTCCGCGGGCGAGCCCGCGTTCCTGACCGCGGGTCACTGTGGTGTCGCGGCCGCCGAGTGGTCGGAGGAAGAGGGCGGCGCGCCGATCGGCACGACCGACGCGGACACCGCCACGTTCCCCGGTGACGGCGACTTCGCGCTCGTCAAGTACGACGACCCGGCGACCGAGGCGCCCAGCACCGTGAACCTCGGCGCCGAGCAGGTCGACATCGCGCAGGCCGCGGAGGCCGAGGTCGGTATGCCGGTCACCCGTATGGGCAGCACCACCGGCCAGGACTCCGGCACGGTCACCGCCCTCAACGCCACCGTGAACTACGCCGAGGGCACGGTCACCGGTCTGATCCAGACCGACGTCTGCGCCGAGCCGGGCGACAGCGGCGGCTCGCTGTTCAACGAGAACAGCGCGATCGGCCTGACCTCGGGCGGCAGCGGCGACTGCACCGTCGGCGGCGAGACCTTCTTCCAGCCGGTCACCACCGCACTGGAGGCCACCGGCGCGACGCTCGGCGAAGGCGGTGCGGGCGGCGGCGCCGGCGCCGGCGAGGAAGCCGGTGACGAGGCCGCCAGCGAGAACGGCGAGGCCAACGGCAACGGCGTGGGCAACGGCCTCACGGGTTCCTGACCCGGCCGGCCCAGTTGACTCGGCCGTACGACGCACAGACGTAACGGCCGTGGTGGGGCGGTCCGGCCCTTCGGCGGGAGGGCCGGACTGCCCTGTGCGTGGCGAAGTCCGGTGCGCTACCGCGCCCCTTCAGGGGCGCGGGGCTGTATCAATTTGCGGCTCCGCCGCGTGGGCGCGACCAGCCCCCACCGGGCCCGCGGGTTCATGACCGCTCTCCTAGCGGAGCGCTAACGCGGAGCAGCAGCAGCGCCACATCGTCGACCCGCTCCCGCTCCGTCCCGCTGTGCCGTACGAGACCGTCGGCCAGCTCCTCCAGCGGCTGGTCGCCGATCTCGGTGAACCGCCCCGCGAGCCCGGCCAGCGCGTCCTCGATGTCGACACCCGGGGACTCGATCAACCCGTCGGTGTACAGGGCGAGTACGGACCCGGGGGCAAGCGACACCTGAGTGCTCAGGTACGTGGCCTCCGCGTCGATCCCGAGCAACGGCCCGCCGGCGAGATCGAGCACCCGAACCCGCCCGTCGGGCCTCCTCAGCAGGGGCGGCGGATGCCCCGCACGGGCCATCACGGCCTGGCCGTGCGCGGGATCGAGACGCAGATAGATGCAGCTGGCGAAGAGCTCGCTGCCCAGATCGATCAGCAGCCGGTTGGTGCTGCCCATGACCTCCTCGGGCGGCCGGCCGACGGTCGTGTACGCGCGTACGGCGGTGCGGATCTGTCCCATCAGCCCGGCCGCGGTGACGTTGTGGCCCTGCACGTCGCCGATCACCGCCGCGGCGCCGCCGGGCGTCGGCACCAGGTCGTAGAAGTCGCCGCCGATGTCCATGCCCCGCGTGGCGGGCAGATAGCGGGCGGCCGCCTCGACACCGGGCAGCGACGGCAGCGAGTGCGGCAGCAGGGCCGCCTGCAGACCGTGCGCCAGCTGGTGCTTCACGTCGTACAGGCGCGCCCGCTCCAGCGCCTGGGCGATCAGCCCGCCGAGGCTGGTCAGCACGGCACGTTCGTCGGCCGGGAAGGGATGCGGTTCGGCGTACGCGAGGACACAGGTGCCCACCGGCCGACCGGACGCGATCAGCGGCAGGTACGCCCAGGCCGCCATGCCGTCGCGCGTCTCCTGCCGTCCCGGGTAGAGGCGCTCCAGCTGCCGCCGGGATTCGAAGAAGGCGGGCACACCGCTGGTCAGCGCGTGCACCCCGGGTGTCTGCGCGGTGAGCGACATCCCGTCGAACCGCTCCACGACCCGAGGGTCCGGATAGCCGCGGTGCCCGAGCACATGCAGCCGGCCACCCTGCGAGCCGAGCAGGACCAGTGCCTGGCTGCCGACGGCGGGCGCGATCTCGTCCGCGACCAGCTGCACCACGTCCTGGACGCCGACCGCCTCGGTGAGCGCGCTGGCCAGGTTCAGTACGTGCGAGATGGTGACGAGACGCGGGCCGCCGTCCCCGGGCCGCTGCTCCGCACGGTCCGTCCCGGCGACCGCGCGGGCCCGGGAGATCCGCAGGCTCAGCCCGTTCGTACTGGGATACAGCCGGAACGACAGCCAGGCGGCCGGCGGGCGCAGCGCCACGAACGACGTCACCTGCTGGCTGAGCAGCGCGGCGCGGTAGCGGTCCTCGTGGACCGGGTCGTTGAGCCACGGCACTGACGCCCACAACTGGTTGCCCAGCAGAGCGCTGACCGGCAGGCCGAGCAGTTCGCCCGCCGCCGCGTTGGCGAAGGTGATCCGGCCGTGCAGATCGAGCGCGCACAGCCCGTACGGCAGCCGCGCCACCATGCGCACGGCCTCCACCGCGCCGAGCGTCCCCGTCACGGTCGCCGCCGAGGCCGGGGCGAGCAGATCCGGCTCGGGGCGCACCGAGTGGCCCTCCTCGGCGGCCCGCTCCAGACGCAGCGCGAGCCGGCCGCAGGCCGCGGTGAGATGGTCCCGCTCCCGGTCGGACAGCTCCGCCGGGCGCGTGCCGGGCCAGGTCACGAAGACCGCCCCGTACACGGCCCGGTCGGTCGCCACCGGTACCGCGGCCAGCGCGAAGGGATACGGCAGGACCACGGCGATCCGCGGATAGTCGCGGGCCATGTCCTCCTCGCCGCCGACCCAGACGAGCCGCCGGTCGCGCACCGCCTTCGCCACCGGAATCGGCGCGCTCAGCCCCACCCGCTCCCAGGGCGCCGCGAAGGCCCGGGGCAGCCCCGCCATCACCGCCATCTCCAGGACCTGCTCGCCCGGGGCCAGCAGATACACCGCGCCGGAGTGGGCGCCCACGTCGTCCATGATCGCGGCCAGCGTCAGCGACAGCAGCGGCCGGCCGACCGGTGCCGACGGGCGCTCCGACTGCCGCCCGGACGCCGTCTGGTCGGACACGCCGACCACCTCCTCCCACGGCACACGCGCAAGCACCCCAGGCGTCAAGGCTCCCTCTTGCGGGCGGTTCCCGCACGACGGCGGAGGCTTTGAGCGCGCTGAGGACGACTCATGTCCGGTCTCTTTCGAGCCGCTACGCATGGTGACGTCCGGTCCACGTACCGCCGCGGGATTCACGAGCCGACCCCGGAACGGTCACAGGGGCTGCGCAAGCGTCCTGGACGCGCTGTAATTGCGGACGTGGTCAGTGAGGGCGCTGCGCGACGTAGAACGGGAACGCTGCGTGCCGAACTTGCCCTCAAGACCCTCAACGCGGAACCCGGATCCCGCGAGCGGCTACGCAGCGTCGTCGAGCTGGCCCTCGTCTTCAGCGGCGCGGTGGTCGCCGCCGTGTACGCGCCTCAGGAGGACGACCGGCTGGCCCTGGTGGAGTCCGCGGGCGTACCGCGGACCCTGTACGGGCTGCCCGACAGCTATCCCCTCTCCGGCGGCTCGCCCGCGGCGGACGCGTACCGTCTCGGACAGCCGCTGTGGCTCAGCCCCGAGGAACTCGCCGTGGGCCCCGACACCCGGCGGACGTCCGTGGGGGACTTCTGGCTGGCCGCCGTACCGCTGCCCACGGCTCCGCGCGAGGGCGGCTGTCTGCTCGCCGTGACCGACAGCCCCGGCGGCTTCGACGGCGAGGAGCGGCAGTGCCTCGGGCTGCTCGCCGAGGCCATGGTCTGCCCGGTGCCGTCCCGGCTCGCGCCCGAGGCCGCCGAGGATGTCCTGCCCAGCCGCTCGTTCAGCCTGGCCATGGACACCGGGCGGGTCGAGGTCGACGACGAGACGCTGGAACTGTTCGGCATCGGCCGGGAGGCTTTCGACGGCAAGGTCGAAACCCTGCTGGGGATGACCGTGCCGGAGGACCTGCCCGCGCTGATGTCCGTGGTGGAGGCGGACCACATGTCCATCGGCGACCGCGAGCTGGAGTTCCGTATCCGCCGGCCCTCCGGGGAGCAGAAGTGGCTCAGGTTGCGCGGACGGCTGCTGCCCGCCGCCGACGGGGGCCCGGACCGGCTCGTGGGCACGGTCGCGGACGCCTCGAAACTGCGGTCCGGCGTCAACGAGGTGGCCCGCGTCCAGCGTCTCGCCGCGGCCCTGGCCACCGCGGGCACGGTCCGTGACGTCAGCCAGGCCGTGGTCGCCGCCCTGCGCCGGCCGCTGCAGGCCGACCGGATCGCGCTGGCCGAGCTGGAGGGCGACCGCCTCGTCGTCACCGTCCTCGACCCGCCCGAGCCGGAGTCATGGCCCGAGGTGTGGCGCACCGAGTGGCGCTCGGAGTGGCCCGACGCGCCCGTACGCGCCATGCCGACCCTGGCGGCCGCCCTCCGCGAGGGGCGCCCGGCGATCTGGCCCGCCGGGACCCCGCTGGAACCCACGCTCGCCGATGTCGGACCCGGCGGACTCGCCATCCTGCCGCTGCCGGCCGGCGGACGCATGGCCGGTGCCTGTCTGATCGGCTGGGACACCCCGCACGACTTCGGCCCCGACGAGCGCGCCCTGCTCACCGCCTCCGCCGGGCTCGCGGGCCAGGCCCTGATGCGCGCCCACGCCTTCGACGCCGAACACGAACTGGTCGCCACGCTCCAGCGCACCCTGCTCCCGCGCCGACTGCCCACCCTGCCGGGCGCGGTCGCCGTCGCCCGCTATCTGCCCACCACGGCGGGCCTGGAGGTCGGCGGCGACTGGTACGACGTGATCCCCCTGCCCAACAACCACGTCGCCCTCGTCATCGGCGACGTCCAGGGGCACAACGCCGGAGCCGCGACCCTCATGGGCCAGATGCGCACCGCCCTGCGCGCGTACGCCATCGAGGGACATCCCCCGGACGTGGTGGTCGCGCACGCCAACCGGCTGCTCATGGACATGGAGACCGACCTCTTCGCCACCTGCTGCTACGTCGACGTCGACATGGAGGAGGGCACGGCCTGGTGCGTACGGGCCGGACACCTGCCCCCGGTCCTGCGCCATCCCGACGGCACCACCGAGGTTGTGAACACGGAGGGCGGACCGCCGCTCGGCGTCGTCACGCAGGCCGACTTCCCGATGACCGAGATACCGCTGCGGCCGGGCACGCTGGTGGCACTGACCACGGACGGTCTCGTCGAGTCCGCCGAACTCGACATCGAGGACGGGCTGAGCCGCATGGCCGACGAACTGGCGGCCTCCGACCCCACCCACCTCGGGCTCGTGGCCGACGCCCTGCTCGCCGACGCCAACCGCAGCGACGACGTGGCCCTGCTGCTCATGCGCTACGACGGCATGGCGCTGCGGCCCGAGCGCGACAGCTGGACGGTGTGGCGCGTACCCCAGGCCGTCGGGCACGCCCGCCGCTTCACCAAGCGCACCCTGCGCGCCTGGGGCGTGACCGAAGAGACCGACGCCATCCTGCTGGTGGTCTCCGAACTGGTCACCAACGCTCTCGTGCACACCGACGGCCAGGTCCGGCTCGACCTCACCCTCATCAACAACCGCTTCCGCGTGGCGGTCGCCGACGCCTCACCGCGTTCGCCCGTCAAGCCCACCAGCATCGGCTGGGAAGCCACGGGCGGCCGGGGCATCCTCCTGGTCGAGGCCCTGTCGGCGGCCTGGGGAACGGTCCCGGCCGGCGGCGGCAAGCAGGTGTGGAGCGAGATCGCCCTGCACTCAGCCGTACGCTCCACCGATCCGTCCTAGGCTTTCGGCGTGCTGCGTCTCCTCCTGGTGTCCGACACCCACCTCCCCAAGCGCGCCAAGGAGCTCCCGGCCCCGCTTCTCGCCGAGCTCCCGCGCGCCGACGTCGTGATCCATGCCGGCGACTGGGTGGACGCCGCCACCCTCGACCTCCTGGAGAGCCGGTCGAACCGGTTGATCGGCGTGTACGGCAACAACGACGGCCCCGAGCTCAGGGCCCGCCTGCCCGAGGTGGCCCGCGCCGACCTGGACGGTCTGCGCCTCGGGGTCGTCCACGAGACCGGCGCCGCGGCGGGCCGCGAGCGCCGCTGCGCCGCCCGCTTCCCCGACCTCGACGTGCTGGTCTTCGGCCACAGCCACATCCCGTGGGACACCACGACCTCGACCGGTCTTCGCCTGCTCAACCCCGGTTCACCCACCGACCGCCGCCGCCAGCCCCACTGCACGTACATGACCGCACTCGTGGACGACGGCCGCCTCACGGACGTACACCTGCACCGGCTGCCGTCCCGTCATCCCGACGCGCTCAGCGCCGGCTCCCGCGACGACGCCTGAGACGTCCCAGCACGGCGAGGACCGCGGCGACGGCGGCCGCGGCGGTCAGGGCGCGTTTGGCGACCGACGGACCTGCCGTCCGTACGAGATCGATCGGCTCGGCCGGTGCGGATGCGGGTGCGGGCGTGGTCGAGGGCTCGGCCCCGGTCTCGGCCCCGTTCTCGGTCCCGGCCTTGGCCTCGGGCCCGGTCTCGGGTGTGGTGGCCGTGGGCTCCGTCCGGTGCAGTTGCTCGGACAGGCACGTCGCGAACTGGCCGACCAGCTTGTCGCCCACCTCGGCCATGACGCCGCGTCCGAACTGGGCCGGGCGTCCGGTCACCGTCAGATCGGTCCGGACGGACACGGCCGTTCCGCCGTCGCGTTCGGCCAGCGTGCCGGTGACGGTGGCGCGTGCGGTGCCCTGGCCGCGGGTCTCCTTTCCGCCGGCGACGAGGACCATCCGGTGGGCGGTCTCGTCCTGCTCCTCGAAGACCGCGGTACCCCGGTAGGTGACGGTGATCGGCCCGACCTTGACCTTCACCGATCCGGTCACGGTCTTGCCGTCGTACTCCTCCACCGTCGCCCCCGGCATGCACGGGGCGACCCGCTCGATGTCGAGGAGCAGCGGCCACGCCTCCTGGATCGGGACAGGGACGGTGAACTCGTGGTGCAGTTCCATAGGTTCCTCCTCGTCATTGTTCCCGCGGACGTACCCGTGGACGTTCCCGCGGGTGGATCGCCCCGGCCGTCGCCGTCAGGGGTGCGCCGCTGCCGCCCCAGCGCAGCGCGACGATCTCGGCGGCGACGGACACGGCCACCTCTTCGGGCGTACGCGCGCCGAGGTCGAGGCCGACGGGCGAGCGCAGCCGGGCCAGTTCGTGTTCGCCGAGCCCGGCCTCGCGCAGCCGCTTCATCCGGTTGTCGTGCGTACGTCGGCTGCCCATCGCCCCGATGTACGCGGCCGGGCGGCGCAGCGCCTCCTCCAGGAGCGGTACGTCGAACTTCGGGTCATGGGTCAGGACGCAGACGACCGTGCGCCCGTCGGTGGCCGTGGTGTGCAGATAGCGGTGCGGCCAGTCGACGACGACCTCCACGCCCTCCGGGAAGCGTTTCGGTGTGGCGAAGACGGGGCGGGCGTCGCACACGGTGACCCGGTAGCCGAGGAAGTCGCCGATCCGGGCCACCGCCGCCGCGTAGTCGATCGCGCCGAAGACCAGCATCCGGGGCGGCGGCGCGAAGGAGTGCAGGAACACGGTGACGGCGTCCTCACGCCGTTCGCCGTGCGGGCCGTAGTGCCGCTGCCCGGTGGCGCCCTGGGCCAGTTCGCCCCGTGCGTCGGCGGTCACCGCCACGTCCAGGCCACTCGCACCGAGCGATCCGGACACCTCGTCCGGCCAGACGGCGAGCGTCGCTCCGCGCAGGGCGGGGCCGTCGGTCACCGTCGCCACGGTGACCGGGCGTCCCGCCGTCACCGACTCCGCGACCGCGCCGAAGGAGGGATCGAGGGCAGCCGTCACCGGCCGCACAAGGAGGGTGATCTCCCCGCCACAGGTGAGCCCGACGGCGAACGCGTCCTCGTCGCTGTAGCCGAAGGTCTCCAGCCGGGCCTCGCCACTCGCCACGACCTCCTGCGCCAGCTCGAACACCGCGCCCTCGACGCATCCCCCGGACACACTGCCCACGACCTCGTCACCCGGCCCCACGGCCATGGCGGCGCCCGGCTCGCGGGGTGCGCTGCGACTGACCGCGACGACCGTGGCGAGCCCGAAGGGCGCCCCGTCCGCGTACCACCGGCTGAGCGCCGGGAGGATCTCACGCATGGCCTGCTCCTTTCACCACCGCGGCCCGGTCGGGACCGGTGCGGCGAGGGGCTGCCGCATCGGCCGTTCGTCCGCTGCCCCCGGCGCACGCCCGCGCCCCGCCGCCGCAAGGGCCTCACGCTTTACGATCCGCACGATCCGCTCCTCTCACCACCGCCGCCAGGTGTTCAAGGGCGGCCAGGCTGTGGCCTTCGACGAACGCGTCCACGCTCGGGAGCGCGGCCGCCATGCCGGCGGCGAGGGGCGCGTAACCGGGGCGGGCCTTGCGTGGATTGGCCCAGATCACCCGGTGTGCCAGCCGGTGCAGGCGCCGCATCTGGGCCGCGAGCAGGGCAGGATCGCCGCGCTCCCAGCCGTCCGACAGCACGACGACCACCGCGCCTCGCGCGAGGCCGCGCTGACCCCACCGGTCGAGGAAGGCCCGCAGCAGCTCGCCGAGCCGGGTGCCGCCGCGCCAGTCCGGTACGGCGGCCGTGACCGCGGCCAGCGCCGCGTCGGGGTCGCGGTGCGTCAGTTCGCGGGTCACCCGGGTCAGCCGCGTACCGATGGTGAACACCTCCGTACGCACCCGGGCGCCATGGGTGGCGGCGTGCGCGAACCGCAGCAGCGCGTCCGCGTACGGCGCCATCGAACCGCTCACGTCCACCAGCAGCACCACCCGGCGGGGCCGCTCGGCCCGCGCGCGCAGTCGCGGGAGCGCGGGTTCCCCGCCGCGGCGCAACACCTCCCGTACCGTGCGCCGCGGATCGATGACGCCGCGCCGGGCGGGCCGCAGCCGGGCCGTGCGCCGGGGCTCCCCGCGCAACGCGAACACGGCCAGCAGCCGCCGCAGTTGGTCGCGTTCGGCCGTGCTCAGCTCCGAGAAGTCGCGGTGCCGCAGCACTTCGGCCGAGCTCGCGAGGACGGCCGAGGGCGCCGCGTCCCGCTCCCCTTCCCCAGGTGTGGCCGGTGCCGCCTCCCGCGCGACCATCCGCATGCGCGGCGGGGGAGCGCCGCGCACCGCCCGGCGCTCCGGTGCCACGCCGCCGAAGTACGCGGCGAAGACCCGCTCGTACCGCTCCAGATCGTCCCGGCTCCCGCACAGCGTGAGCCGTCCCGCCCAGTACACGTCGGACCGCAGCCCGGGCCGCAGCACATCGAGCGCACCGAGAAAGGCCTGCACGCGGTCGGGACCCGCGTCGATCCCGGCGGCGCGCAGGGCACGGCCGAAGCCGACGAGAACGGCGGGCCCGTCGCGCCCCATACGGTCATTCGTACCGGTGCCGCGCTCCATGTCGCCTCACCCCCCGCTCGAGCGAAGCCGAGAGTGGGGAGCGACCAGCGCCCCGTAAGGGGCGCGGGGAACTGCGCGACCAGCCACCACGAACCCGCAGCTTCGAACCGCGCCCCCACCGGCCCACAGGGTCATCACCGTTCTCCCAGCGGAGCGCTCAGCATCGCCGCCAGATCGAGTCCACGCGCCCTCTCCACATCCTCCCGGTACTTCAGGACCGCCCCCAGGGTCGCCACCGCCAGTTCCGCGTCGACCTCCGTCGCGCCCAGCGCGTCCAGGGCCTGAGCCCAGTCGATCGTCTCGGCCACACCGGGCGGTTTGACCAGCTCCTCCGCGCGCAGGGCCTGCACAAGGCCCGTCACCTGCTCGGCGAGCCGCGCGGTCACGCCCGGCAACCGCCTTCGCACGATGGCGAGTTCACGGGCGAAGCCCGGATGGTCGAACCAGTGGTACAGACAGCGTCGCTTCAGCGCGTCGTGGACCTCGCGGGTGCGATTCGAGGTGATCACCACCACGGGTGGTGACTGGGCGCGCAGGGTGCCGAGTTCGGGAATCGTGACGGTGTACTCGGACAACAGCTCCAGCAGGAACGCCTCGAACTCGTCGTCGGCACGGTCGACTTCGTCGACGAGCAGGACACACGGCTGGGTCTCCAGCGCACGCAGCAGTGGCCTGGCGACGAGAAAACGCCGCCCGTACAGCTCACTCTCCAGACGGTCGGCATCCGCGACGCCCGCCGCCTCGGCCGCCCGCAGGTGCAGCAACTGGCGTGGAAAGTCCCAGTCGTACAGAGCCTGCGAGGCGTCGATGCCCTCGTAGCACTGAAGCCGGATCAGCGGGGCGTCCAAGGCCTCGGCGAGAGCGGACGCGAGCGAGGTCTTGCCCACGCCCGCGTCCCCCTCACAGAAGATCGGCCGATGCAGCCGCAGGGCGAGAAAGCAGGCGACCGCCAGCCCGTCATCGACGAGGTATCCGCTCTTCTCGAGCCGGCCGCGCACCTCATCGGGCCCGGTCGGCCACCCCGAGCCGCTGCCGGGCAGGTCGTCGCCGGCCCCCGCCGACGACGAAGCCGGTCCTTCCATGCGTGCGATCGGCCCTCACCCCATCCCGGCGGCGGCCAGCACCGCGCGCCGTGTGAGCACCCTGGCCAGGTGCGCCCGGTACTCGGGTGAGGCCGACGGGTCGGCGGAGGGGCGCGTGCCCTCCGCCGCCGACCGGGCCGCTCGCGCCACGCCGTCCGCGTCGGCACCCGCGAGGGCTTCCTCCGCCGCCGACGCCCGCAGCGGTGTCGACCCCATGTTGGTGAGGCCGATCCGTGCCTCGGCGATGTGGCCGTCGTCGCGGCGTACGAGTGCCGCCACGCCGACCATGGCCCAGTCCTGCGCCACGCGGCTGAACTTCTCGTAGTGGAAGCCCCAACCGTCGGTCTTCGGTATCCGCACCTCGACCAGCAGCTCGTCGGGGCGCAGCGCGGACTGCAGATAGTCGACGAAGAACTCCCTTGCCGGGATGGTGCGTCGGCCGTCAGGGCCCGCCGCGACCAGTTCGGCGTCGAGGGCGAGGGCCACCGCGGGCAGGTCACCGGCGGGGTCGGCGTGTGCGAGCGAGCCACCGAGGGTGCCCCGATGGCGTACGGCCGGATCGGCGACCGTCGCCGTGGCCGCCGCGAGCAGTCCCGCGTGCCGGCGTACCAGCGGATCGGCGATGACGTCGTGGTGCGTCGTCATCGCGCCGATGACCAGCGTGCCGCCGTCCTCGCGCACCCCGCGCAGCTCGGGGATCCGGCCGACGTCGACGACGAGTTCGGGGAAGGCGAGCCGCAGCCTCAGCAGCGGCAGCAGGCTCTGCCCGCCCGCCAGCACCTTCGCTTCCTCGCCCGCGTCCGCCAGCGTGCGCACGGCCTCGTCGACGCTCGCGGGCCTGGCGTACTCGAATGCCGGAGGAATCATGCCGAAGCCTCCCTCGAAGACTGACCGGACTGACCGGACTGACCCGACTGAACGGACTGGGCGGCCCGAAGGGCCTCCCACACCCGCTGCGGCGAACACGGCATCGCCACATCCGTCACCCCCAGCGGACGCAGCGCGTCCACGACCGCGTTGACGACCGCGGGCGTCGACGCGATCGTGCCCGCCTCCCCGACTCCCTTGACCCCCAAGGGATTCGAGGTCGCGGGCGTCTCGGTGCGCGCGGTGACGAAGTCCGGCAGATCCGGCGCGGACGGCACGCGGTAGTCGGCCAGCGTGCCGGAGAGCAGGTTGCCCTCGTCGTCGTACACCGCCTCCTCGTACAGCGCCTGCGCGACCCCCTGGGCGATGCCGCCGTGCATCTGGCCCTCGACGATCAGCGGGTTGATCACCTTGCCGATGTCGTCCACGCACACGTACGACCGGATATGGACCGAACCCGTCTCCGTGTCCACCTCGGCCGCGCACAGGTGCGTACCGTGCGGGAACGAGAAGGTGTCGGGGTCGATGACGTGGTCGGCGTTGATCGACGGTTCCATGCCGTCGGGCAGGTCGTGGGAGGTGAAGGTCTCGAAGGCCACCTCCTGGATGGTCTTCGCCGCCTCGGGAGAGCCCTTGACGGAGAACGTGCCGGCGGCGAAGTCGAGGTCCGCCTCGTTCGCCTCCAGCAGGTGCGCGGCGACCTTACGGGCCTTCTCCACCACCTTCCGCGCCGCCTCGTGCACGGCGACGCCCCCGACGACGAGCGAGCGCGATCCGTACGTGTCCATGCCCTGCGGTGCCAGCATCGTGTCGCCGTGGATCACCTCGACGTCCTCGAAGGGCACCCCCAGCGCATCGGCGGCGATCTGGCTCCAGGAGGTCACATGGCCCTGGCCGTGCGGGCTGGTGCCGGTGATGACCTCGACCTTGCCGGTCGGCAGCATCCGGATGCTCGCCGCCTCCCAGCCGCCCGCGGCGTACCGCATGTCGCGCAGCCAGCGGCTCGGCGCGAGCCCGCACATCTCGGTGTACGTGGAGACACCGATGCCGAGGCGCACCGAGTCGCCCTCCTCGACGCGCTTGCGCTGCTCGGCGCGCAGTTCGTCGTAGCCGAAGAGGACCTGCGCCTTGTCGGTGGCGGCCTCGTAGTTGCCGCTGTCGTACGTCAGACCCGCGACGGTCGTGTACGGGAACTCCTCGTGCCGGATCCAGTTGCGGCGACGCAACTCGACCGGGTCGGCGCCGAGTTCGGCCGCCAGATCGTCCATGATCCGCTCGATCGCGAAGGTCGCCTCGGGGCGGCCCGCACCGCGGTAGGCGTCGATGGGGGTGCGGTTGGTGAAGACGCCGGTGCAGGAGAAATCGTAGGCGCCCATCTTGTAGATCGCCGGGTACATGGACGCGCCGAGGATCGGGATGGCCGGGGTGAGCAGCATCAGATACGCGCCCATGTCGGCGAGCAGCGAGACCTTCAGGCCCAGCAGCGTGCCGTCGCTGCGGGCGGCGATCTCGATGTCCTGGATCTGGCCGCGGCCGTGGTGGGTGGCGAGGTTGGCCTCCGAGCGGGACTCGCTCCACTTCACCGGCCGGCCGAGGTGCTTCGCCACCACGAGGGTGATCACTTCCTCGCCGTACACCTGAAGCTTCGAGCCGAAGCCGCCGCCCACGTCGGGAGCGACGACGCGCAGCTTGTGCTCCGGGATGCCGGTGGTGACGGCGAGCATCACCCGCAGGACGTGCGGGATCTGGGTGGAGGAGTGGACGGTGTACTCCTGGGACGCCGCGCGCGGGGTGACCACGACCGCGCGCGGCTCCATCGCGGTGGGGATGAGGCGCTGCTGGTGGTAACGGCGCTTCAGGACGATGTCGGCCTGCGCCTTCGCGGCTTCGTAGTCGCCGCCGGCCATGTGGTAGTCGTACGAGCGGTTGGTGCCCTTGTCCGTGTGCACCAGCGGTGCGCCCTCGGCCAGCGCCGCCTCGACGTCGAGCACCGCGGGCAGGGGCTCGTAGTCGACCTCGACCGCCTCCAGGGCGTCGGCGGCCGCGTACCGGTCGCGGGCCACCACGACCGCCACCGGATCGCCCGCGTAGCGCACCTCGTCGACGGCGATCGGCGGGTGGTCGGGCAGCACGATGTCCTCGGTGACCGGCCACGCGCAGGGCAGCGATCCCATGCCCTCCGCGAGATCGCCGCCGCTGAATGCTGCGATCACGCCCGGCCGTTCGAGCGCGGGCGAGACGTCGATCCGGTCGATACGGGCGTGCGCCATGGGGCTGCGCAGGATCGCCAGGTGCAGCAGACCGGGGACGTTGATGTTGTCGGTCCAGTTGGTCTGGCCGGTGACCAGCCGGGCGTCCTCCTTGCGGAGCCGGGAGCGGCCGACCTCGCGTTCGGTGATCTGGTCCGTCATGCCGGGACCTCCCGTCCCGCCTCTTGCCCGGCTTCTTGCCCGGCCTCCGGTCCGGCGTCCTGCCCGGAGGCGGCGAGCACCGCGCGCACGATGTTCTGGTAGCCGGTGCACCGGCAGAGGTTGCCCTCCAGGGCATGCCGTATGGCGTCGGGGCCCGGGTGCGGGTTCTCCCGCAGCAGATCCCGTGCGGCCATGATCATCCCCGGGGTGCAGTACCCGCACTGCAAGGCGTGCCGCTCGTGGAAGGCCTTCTGCAGGGGGTGCCACTCCCCGTCCTGGGCGAGCCCCTGAACGGTGGTCACTTCGCTCCCGTCCGCCTGGACGGCGAGCACCGAACAGCTCTTGACGCTGTCCCCGTCCAGGTCGACCGTGCAGGCCCCGCAGTTGGAGGTGTCGCAGCCGATCGGGGTGCCGGTCAGGCCCAGGCGGTCGCGCAGATAGTGGACCAGAAGGAGACGGGGTTCCACCTCGTCCTCGTACGTCGTGCCGTCCACCTTCACCGAGATTCGGGTCATGTGCCCTCCCAGAGAACGTGCGGGGTGAATTCAGCCACCGGACGTGATGTGCGTCACTCTAGGACTGCCTCAGGGGAGGGGCGAGGGCTTCGGCAGGCCTTGTTGAGCGTTAATCCGTTGCTCGCGTGCATGACCACCTGCTGCACTACTCGGGACGAGCCGTCCGAGATCAAGGAGCAGCAATGCGAGCACCGTTCATGTCCACCCAGGAAGGAATCCCCCTCACTCCAAAGGACATGACGCTAGGTGCACACGCTGAACCTGGGAATTCTGGCGCACGTAGACGCCGGTAAGACGAGCCTGACCGAGCGGCTCCTGCACACCGTCGGGGTCATCGACGAGATCGGCAGCGTCGACGACGGCAACACGCAGACGGACTCTCTCGCGCTGGAGCGGCAGCGCGGCATCACGATCAAGTCCGCCGTCGTCTCCTTCACGATCGACGACGTGACCGTCAACCTGATCGACACACCCGGCCACCCGGACTTCATCGCCGAGGTGGAACGGGTGCTGAGCGTGCTCGACGGCGCGGTCCTGGTGATCTCGGCCGTGGAGGGCGTACAGGCGCAGACCCGCGTCCTGATGCGGACACTGCAGCGGCTGCGCATTCCGACGCTGATCTTCGTGAACAAGATCGACCGTGGTGGAGCGCGCTGCGCGGACCTGCTGGAGAGCGTCTCCGCCCGGCTCACCCCGGCGATCGTCCCGATGGGCGACGTCCGCGAACTGGGCACAAGGAACGCCCACTTCACCCCGTACGCCGATCCTCCGCCGCGCCTTCTGGAACTGCTCGCCGAGCACGACGACGGACTGCTGGCGGCGTACGTCGACGACGAGACGACCGTCCCGTACGACCGGCTGCGCACGGAACTCGCCACGCAGACCCGGCAGTCACTGCTGCACCCGGTGTTCTTCGGCTCGGCCGTCACGGGTGCGGGTGTCGATGAACTCATCGCGGGAGTCCGGGAGTTGCTGCCCTCGGCCGAGGGCGTCGGGGACGGCCCGGTCTCGGGCACCGTCTTCAAGGTCGAGCGCGGACCGGCGGGGGAGAAGATCGCCTACGCGCGGATGTTCTCGGGGACGCTGCGCACGCGCGACCGGGTGACCTTCGGCGACGGCCGGGAAGGCAAGGTCACCGCCATCAGCGTCTTCGACCAGGGCACGGACAGCCGAGACGGTCAGGTGTCCGCGGGGCGGATCGGCAAGCTCTGGGGGCTCGCCGACATCCGCATCGGCGACACCATCGGCGTACCCCGGAAAGGGCCGGACGAGCATTACTTCTCGCCGCCGACCCTGGAAACCGTCGTCGTTCCCCGCGACAGGGCCGACAAAGGCGCACTGCACCTCGCGCTCACCCAACTCGCCGAACAGGACCCGCTGATCAATCTGCGGCAGGACGAGATCCGGCAGGAGATCTCGGTGTCCCTGTACGGGGAGGTGCAGAAGGAGGTCATCCAGGCCACGCTGGCCGACGAGTTCGGCCTCGATGTCACCTTTCGCGAGACGACGCCCCTGTGCATCGAGCGTCCGGCCGGCACGGGAGCGGCCGTCGAGTTCAACGGCAAGGACCCGAACCCGTTCCTCGCGACCGTCGGCCTGCGCGTCGATCCTGCACCGGTCGGCTCCGGCGTGCGGTTCCGCCTTGAGGTTGAGCTCGGGTCGATGCCGTACGCGTTCTTCAAGGCCGTCGAGGACACCGTGCGGGAAACGCTCGGCCAGGGTGTGCACGGCTGGCAAGTGACCGACTGCACGGTCACCATGACGCACTCCGGCTACTCGCCGCGGCAGAGCCACGCCCATCAGGGGTTCGACAAGAGCATGTCGAGCACGGGCGCGGACTTCCGCGGACTGACTCCGCTGGTGCTGATGGACGCACTGCGACAGGCGGGCACCCAGGTGCACGAACCGATGCACCGCTTCCGCCTCGAGGCCCCGGCGGACACACTGGGCGCGGTGCTGCCCGTCCTGGCGAAGCTGCGCGCCGTACCGCAGGCAACGGACACGCGTGGAGCCGCAGCCGTGCTGGAGGGACGGATCCCGGCAGCCCGGGTGCACGCCCTTGAGCAGCAGCTCCCGGGGCTGACCCGCGGCGAGGGCGAACTGGAGACCGCCTTCGACCACTACGCGCCGGTCGCCCGAGGCACGCTCCCGGAACGGCCGCGAACCGACCGCAATCCGCTGGACCGCAAGGAGTACCTGGTCAACCAGCGTCGCTGAAGCGACGGGCTTGCGCGGCGGACATCACCGGCGGTGATGCGGCCGCCCGCCGCGCCTCCCTCGATCCCGGCGAAATCCGCCGGATCCGTGCTCAGCGGCAGCACAGTGGAGGGATGAACGCGGACGACAGGAACATTCTGGCCCGGGGACGCGTGGCGACCCGGCTTCCCGCCCAGGACCTGGACCGGGCGCGGCGGTTCTACGCCGAGAAGCTCGGTCTGGAGCCCGTCGACGAACGGCCCGGTGGGCTGCTGTACCGGTGCGGAGGCGTGGACTTCGCCCTGTTCCAGTCGACGGGAGCCTCTCCCGGCACCTTCACGCAGATGGGGTGGGAGGTCGACGACCTCGAGACGATCGTGTCGGAACTCAAGCAGCGGGGCGTGGTGTTCGAGGAGGTCGACGTTCCGGGGCTCCGCACGAAAGGCGGGATCGCGGAGATCGACGGCAACTACCCGAGCAAGGGCGCACGGGGCGAACGCGCTGCCTGGTTCCACGACAGCGAGGGAAACCTGTTGGGCATCGGCCAGCTGGTCTTCTGAGCGAACTCCCGGAGGAGACGTCGTACTTACTGCTGAGTAAATTGGGTACTTACTCTGGAGTCAGCGAGGTTGACGGGCCGCTCATCCCTTGCGACTGTGGTGGACATGTCAAACATGGTGGACATGTCAAGATTCCGCACGCATCTGCTCAGCGTCCTCGTACTCCTCGCCGGCTTACTGACCACGGCGGGCGCACAGCGCGCCACCGCTCTTCCCGACGACCTCTGGTTCGACGAACCCGCCGCGGACACCTTCACCGTCGAGAACGGCCGCTTCACCGACGGCCTCGGCCGCGAGGTGGTGCTCCGCGGCTACAACGTCTCCGGCGAGACGAAACTGGCGGAGAACAAGGGCCTGCCCTTCGCCTCCGTCGCCGACGCCAAGAAGTCCGCGACCGCGCTGCGCGCCCTCGGCGGCGGCAACTCGGTCCGCTTCCTGCTCTCCTGGGCCTACGCCGAACCCGTACGCGGCCAGGTGGACGCCGAGTACCTGGCCGCCGCCACCGGCCAGATGCGCGCCTTCCTCGACGCCGGAATCCGCGTGTACCCCGACTTCCACCAGGACCTCTACTCGCGCCATCTCTTCGATGCGGACAGCTGGTACACCGGTGACGGCGCCCCCAAGTGGGCTGTCGACGCCGGGAACTACCCGGACGAGTACTGCGGAATCTGCCCCTTCTGGGGCCAGAACATCACCCAGAACAAGGCCGTGACACAGGCGGCCCACGACTTCTGGCACAACAAGTACGGGCTCCAGGACGCCTTCCTCACCACCGCCCAGAAGACCATGGCGTACGTCGAACAGCACATGACCGACGCCCAGTTCGCGGGCGTCATCGGCTTCGACCCGTACAACGAACCGCACGCGGGCACCTACGACTCCGGGCAGAGCAGCCGCGCCTGGGAGAAGGACGTGCTGTGGCCCTTCTACGAGAAGTTCCGCACTCGCATGGACGCGGCAGGCTGGCAGGACAAGCCCGCCTTCGTGGAGCCGAACCTCTTCTGGAACGCCAATCTCGACTTCCAGAAGCAGGAAGGCGGTCTCCTCGACGCGGGCAGGCTCGGCCCTGACTACGTCTTCAACACCCACTTCTACGACCAGAAGGCGATCTCGGGCATCTTCATGCCGGGCAAGGCGGGCGACGGCCAGTACGCCACCGACTTCGGGAAGGTGCGCGACCGCGCCACCGCCGCCGGCACGGCGGGGATCATCAGCGAGTTCGGCCATCCGCTGGCGGGGCTCGTCTCCGACAAGGCCCCGACCGTCCTCAAGGGGATGTACCAGGCCCTCGACTCCCGTCTGCCGGGCGCGAGTTGGTGGTCCAAGCCCGCCGAGTCCGGGTCGGTTCTCTCCGGTTCGCAGTGGCAGTGGGACATCTACAACGGCCGCCACAAGGAGCCGATGAACGGCAACCCCGACAAGGTGCTCACCCACGGTGACGCCTGGAACGACGAGGACCTGTCCGCCGTACGTCTCGACGACTCCGGCAAGGCCGTGCTGCGCCAGGACGCGCGGCTGCTCGACCGCGTCTACCCGAGCGCCACCGCGGGCAGCACCGTCGCGTTCACCTACGAGGACCGCTCCCGCGACGGTTCCACGACCCTGACGTGGAACCAGGTGCCGGACTCGCTGCCGCGCGTGAAGGAACTGGTGGGCTCGGGCCAGTACGCCCTCCACATGTGGCGCTCCGACGGCAGCTCGGCTCCCACCGAACTGCACCTGCCCGCGTCCTTCCCGACCTCCTCCACCACGGTGGTCTCCGACCTCGGCACGACGGCGGCCCCGCCCGCGTACACGAAGACCACTCCGATCGCGGTGGCGAACGAGCCGGGCGGCACGGGCAGCCGCCGACTGCTCCTGACCGCACCCGGCTCGGGTGTGCACTACGCCCTGGTCACCAATGGTGCGACGGCTCCGTCCGCGGAGCTGCTGAGCGCGGCGCGGACGGAGCTGGCGAACTGGGCCGCTTCGAAGGCCGGTTAAACGGGTCTGCTGAGGTCCGTTGCGGTACCGCGCCCCTAGAGAGGCCGTGCCTCTTAGGGGCGCGGGGCTGTATCAATTTGCGGCTCCGCCGCGCGGGCACGACCAGCCACGACGGACCCGCAGCTTCGAACTGCCCAACCAGCGGAGCGCTTACGCGGACGGGCCCGTCCAGTCCGCCGGGACCTTCGCCAGGCGTACGCGCTGAGGGTGGTCGCCGACCTCCACCGACGCCGTCTTCTTCCCCGTGGCGAAGTCGATGGCGGTGACCTTGTCGGAGCCGCTCTCGGAGATCACGCAGGACTTGCCGTCACCGCTGACAGTCGCCCAGTAGGGCTTGGAGGCGGTGACGAGCGGGCCCTCCTGGAGGGAGGAGCGGTCGACGACGGTCGCGTAGTCGTCCATCGTCCCGGCGATGCACAGCTTGTCGCCGTCCGGGCTCATCGACATGCCGTGGTGGCGGGAGTCGTTGACCCAGGTCGTACGGTCTTCGCTGGTCGCCGGGTTCTTGGGCAGCGTCTTCACCCGGGTGATCTTGTCGCTCGCCACGTCGTACTCGACGAAGCCGTTGAAGAAGGAGAGCTGGAAGTAGAGCTTCGACTCGTCCGGGGTGAAGGCGACGGGACGTACGGCATCGGACAGGTCCTTGCGGCCGAAGGCGTCGAGCCGCTCCCGCATGTCGATGACCTTGACCTGCTTGTACGTGTTCGCGTCGACGACGGTGATCTTGCGGTCGCCCTTCGTCCAGTCCAGCCACGGGGCGTCGGTCGCGGTGTTCACGTCCCCGATCGACATGTTCCACAAGTACTTGCCGTCCTCGGTGAAGACGTTCTCGTGCGGCTTGTCGCCGGTCTTGAAGGAGCCGAGCTGCTTGCCGGTGACGATGTCGAGGACGTGCACGGTGTTGGATATCGAGGCCGACACGGCGACGCGCTTGCCGTCGGGGGAGACCGCCATGTGGTCGGAACGGTAACCCGACACCGGGAAGCGCCAGTTGATGTTCCCCGTCGCGAGGTCGATCGACACGACATCGGCGAAACTGGGCCGGGAGACCACCATGGCCGAGCCGTCCGGTGTGGAGTACATGTCGTCGACGTACTGGTCGTGGCCCTCGCCGACGCCGTTGCGGATGGCCGTGAAGTAGATCCATTTGATCGGGTCGGCGTTGATCTCCGCGATCCGCTCCTCCTTGTCCGGGATGACGTTGATCCGGCCGATCTTGGCGAGATCTCCGCCGGACTTGATGACATCGGCGGTGCCGTCCCAGTTGTTGCCGACGAACATCACCTCCCGCAGGTCCGCGGCGGCGTTCCGGGCGTCGTCGGGGGCGTCCTGCGCGTCGGCCGTGGCGGCCGCCGGCCCGGCGACGGTCAGGGCGAGCGCGGCGGCGAGGGCGCCGACGTGCCGGGCTTTGAAGGCAGACATGACCAATCTCCTCATTGGTGGGCGCATGACAAGACGTTCGAGCGGAGAATCTGAATACAAGCGCGTTCAGACTGTACTTACTGGAAAGTAAGGAGTCAGTACCGCTCTCCACAAGACGTAGAACACGACAAAATTGGCCATCTGAGCGACAAGAGAGACCTGGGAGGGGCCAGTGACGGGCAGGCTCAAAGCGCCGACCGGCCGTTATGGAGGCAAGTCCGCCCAGGAGCGGCAGGCCGAGCGGCGACGGCGGTTTCTGGACGCCGGACTCCAGCTCTTCGGGGACAGCCCCGGCTACCGCGCCACGACCGTCGCCGCCCTGAGCGAGGCGGCCGGGCTGTCGACCCGTCAGTTCTACGAGGAATTCCGCACCTTGGAGGACGTACTCGCCGCCCTCCATCTCCAGGTCAACGACTGGGCCGAGGAAGCCGCCCTGGCCGGACTCGACGAGATGACCGGGCGGCCGGTCGAGGAGCGCGCCACCGCGGCCTTCCGCGCCTACGCCGCCAACGTCACCGGCGATCCGCGACGCCTGCGCATCACCTTCGTCGAGATCATCGGCGTCAGTCCCCGTCTCGAACGACAGCGGCTGGCCCGCCGCTCCCGCTGGATCGACTTCATCTGCGCCGAGGCCGAAGCCGCCGCCGAGCGCGGCGAGGCGGCTCCCCGTGACTACCGGGTCGCCGCCGCGGCCTTCATCGGCAGCGTCAACGGCCTGCTGCACGACTGGAGTTCGGGCTGGGTGGACGCCACCCTCGACGAGGTCGTGGACGAACTCGTCCAGCTGCTCCTGGGGATACTGCGGCCGGTGGGGTGGCGGGCGGAGAGCTGACGTCCGTGGAGTTCGCTGATGCCGTCGACGGCCATGCCGTGGAAGAGGGCGGTCGCGAACGTGTCGATGTGCTTGGCGACCTCCGCGCCGCGCCGTCCGACGAGTTGGGCGCCGTCAGACCGTGACGGCCTCGGCCATCGCGGGCGCGTCGGCGAGTGCGGCGAGGTACCGCTCGGCGTCCAGGGCCGCCGCGCAACCGGATCCGGCTGCGGTGATGGCCTGGCGGTAGGTGAGGTCGACGACGTCACCGGCGCCGAAAACACCCGGGATGCTCGTACGCGTCGACGGCGACTCGACCTTCAGATAGCCCTCAGAGTCCAACTCCAGTTGGTCCTTGAAGAGTTCGGTGCGCGGGTCGTGACCGATCGCGATGAACAGGCCCGTCACGTCCAGGTCGCGGGTCTTGCCGGTGGGGACGTCGCGGAGCACGATCCCGGCGAGCTTTCCGTCCGCTTCCTTGATCTCCGCGATCTCGCTGTCGAAGGCGAAGGCGATCTTGTCGTCGGCGAAGGCGCGGTGCTGCATGACCTGGGAGGCGCGCAGGGTGGAGCGACGGTGCACGACGGTGACCGACTTGGCGAAGCGGGTGAGGAAAGTGGCCTCCTCCATCGCCGTGTCCCCGCCGCCGACGACCACGATGTCGCGGTCACGGAAGAAGAAGCCGTCGCAGGTCGCGCACCAGGAGACGCCCCGGCCGGACAGTTCGTCCTCGCGGGGCAGGCCGAGCTTGCGGTAGCCCGAGCCGGTCGCGACGATCACGGTGCGCGCCCGGTGGACGGTACCGGCGGTGTCGGTGACGGTCTTGATGTCGCCGGTCAGGTCGACCTCGACGATGTCGTCGTCGATCATCTCGGCGCCGAAGCGTTCGGCCTGGGCCCGCATGTTCTCCATGAGGACCGGGCCGTCTACGCCCTCCGGAAAGCCGGGGAAGTTCTCGACCTCGGTGGTCGTGGTCAGGGCGCCGCCGACGAAGATCGCGCCGCCGAAGACCAAGGGCCTGAGCTCGGCGCGGGCGGTGTAGAGGGCGGCGGTGTATCCGGCAGGGCCCGAACCGATGACGATGACGTCCCGTACGTCCTCGGCGGGCCCGTGCTGCGACGGAATTGCGGCGGCTTCAGCGCTCATGCCGTCTTCTCCGGGGCGATCTCCTTGATCAGTCCCTCGACCAGGGTCTTGATCTCGTCGCGAATGGGCCGTACGGCCTCGACACCCTGGCCGGCCGGGTCCTCGAGCTCCCAGTCCAGGTACCGCTTACCGGGGAAGACGGGGCAGGTGTCGCCGCAGCCCATGGTGATGCAGACGTCCGACTCCTTGACCGCGTCCACGGTCAGCATCTTCGGAACCTCGGCGGAGATGTCGATGCCGACCTCGCGCATGGCCTCGACGGCGGCCGGATTCACACCCGCGCCCGGGTTGGAACCGGCGGAGCGGACCTCGACGCGGTCCCCGGCCAGGTGGGTCAGCCACGCGGCGGCCATCTGGGAACGGCCGGCGTTGTGGACACAGACGAACAGGACGGAGGGCTTGTCGGACATCAGAGGTCTCTCTTGTCTCGCAACTGTCTCGCAACAGGGACGGGAATGGATCACATCAGCACCCGATGGTGTCAGTCACCACTGATGTGAGAGTATCAGTCCATGATGACGTCAGTCGACACTGACCTGATCCGGGTTCTGGCCGACCCGCTCAGGCTCCAAATCGTGACCCTGCTCGCCAAAGAGACGCTGTGCACCACGCATTTGGTGGAGGAGACCGGCGCTCGGCAGACCAACCTCTCCAACCACCTGAGAGTGCTGCGCGAAGCAGGGGTCGTCGAGACGGAGCCGTGCGGCCGCTTCACGTACTACAAGCTGCGTCCGGACGTCATCGCCCAGCTCGCCGGTCAGTTCGCCGACCTGGCCGAGTCCGCTCGTACCGCCGCAGACAACAAGCGATCCTGCCCCTGACCCACGCCGTTCGAGGCGACTGCACCAAGGAGTCATGTTGACCGCCACCCGCGAGAGTGCAGCGGAGTCCGTCGTCACCGCGGCCGAGCCTCAGCCCGAGCCCGGGGCGACCCCGCCGCGCACGCCGCTGGTCGCGCGGGCCGCTGCCGAACTCGTCGGCACCGCGGCCCTGGTGGCGGTCGTGGTCGGCTCCGGTATCCAGGCCACCGACCTGACTCGTGACGTCGGCGTGCAGTTGCTGGCCAACTCGCTCGCCACGGTCTTCGGCCTCGGCGTCCTGATCCTTCTGCTCGGGCCGGTCTCCGGCGCGCACTTCAACCCGGTGGTCACGCTGGCCGAGTGGTGGACGGCCAGGCGCGGCGGCGCCGGTGTCACGCTGCGCGAGGCGGCGGTGTACGTACCCGCGCAGGTTGTCGGCGCGATCGCGGGCGCGATCCTGGCGGACGCGATGTTCGGCGAGCCGCTGGTGAAGTGGTCCACGCACGACCGCTCGGCCGGGCATCTGCTGCTCGGTGAGATCGTCGCCACGGCCGGGCTGATCCTGCTGATCTTCGGTCTGGCTCGCGCGGGCCGGCTGCAGTACGCACCCGTGGCCGTCGCCTCCTACATCGGCGCCGCTTACTGGTTCACCTCGTCGACGTCCTTCGCCAACCCGGCAGTGACGATCGGCCGCGCCTTCACGGACACCTTCGCGGGCATCGCGCCGGGTTCCGTACCGGCGTTCATCGGGGTGCAACTGGTCGGTGCCGTGGTGGGACTGGCACTGGTGGCGCTCATCTTCATGCCGGGCCGAACCACTGCCGAACAGCCTGCCGCGTGACGCAACCGCTCCAGGTCGTGGTCATAGGCGGCGGCCAGTCCGGCCTCGCCGCCGCCTACCACCTGCGCCGCCTCGGCATGGACTGCGTCATCCTCGACGCCCAGTCCACGCCGGGCGGCGCCTGGCAGCGCACCTGGGACTCGCTGCACCTGTTCTCCCCGGCCGCGTTCTCCTCGCTGCCGGGGTGGCTCATGCCGGCCCAGGAGGGCGAGGAGTATCCGGATGCGGCGCACGTCGTGTCGTACCTGCGCGACTACGAGAAGCGCTACGACCTGCCGATCCAGCGACCGGTGCGCGTCACGGGCGTGCACCGGGACGGCGAACTCCTGCGCGTGGAGACCGACTCCGGGACATGGCACGCGCGGGCGGTGATCAGCGCGACCGGCACCTGGTGGCGGCCCTTCCTGCCCGCCGTACCCGGCCGCGGGGACTTCGGGGACTTCGGCGGCGAGCAGTTGCACACCATCGAGTACCGCAGGCCCCAGGACTTCGCGGGCCGCCGCGTGATCGTGGTCGGCGGCGGCAACTCCGGCGCGCAGATCGCCGCCGACCTCGCTCACGACACCGAGCTGACCTGGGTCACCCAGCGCCCGCCGCGCTTCCTGGCCGACGACATCGACGGCCGCGCCCTCTTCGACGCGGCCACCGCCCGCCGCCACGCTCTCGACGCGGGCCGGACCGACACCGGTGGAGTGGCATCCCTGGGCGACATCGTCGCCGTCCCGCCGGTACGCGCAGCACGTGACCACGGCCTGCTCAAGGCGACACCGATGTTCACCCGCCTCATCCCCGGCGGCGCCGAATGGGCCGATGGCACACGCGCCGAAGCCGACGTGATCATCTGGTGCACCGGCTTCCGCCCGGCGCTCTCCCACCTGTCCCCGCTGGGACTGCGCGGCCCGCGCGGACACATCGCCACCCACGGCACCCGCGTCCTTGGCGAACCCCGGCTGCACCTGCTCGGCTACGGCGACTGGACCGGACCCGCCTCCGCCACGCTCATCGGCGTCGGTCGCCCCGCCCGCGAGGCGGCACGCCAGATCGCGGACCAGCTGCGCTGACACCGGCCGGCCAAAGCGGACGCCTCCCCTCGGCATATGACCCAAGCCCACGCAACCACGAAGGGAGCCGTCCATCACCGGAGGACCCCCTCCGTCGTCTGGGGAGGGTCAGGCCACTGCGGAAGTGGTCAGCAGCTTGCCCATCGCGGCGAGCACCGAAGGCTCGACGCGGTAGTACACCCAGGTGCCGCGCCGCTCGGAGGTGAGCAGTCCGGCCTCCTTCAGCTTCTTCAGATGATGACTGACCGTGGGCTGGGAGACGCCGACGTCGGAGATGTCGCACACGCACGCCTCCCCGCCCGCGTGGGAGGCCACGGCGGAGAACAGCCGCAGCCGCACCGGGTCACCGAGTGCCTTGAACATCCGCGCGGCCGTCTCGGCCTCCGCCGCGGTGAACGGGCGCTCGGTCAGCGGCGGGCAGCACGGGACCACACTCTGGCCGGCGTCGGGTTCCAGCAACGGCAGCATCTCGACATTCGACATACATCTATGTTGACACATGTCGAATCAACGGGCGAGGGGCGGAGCCGCTGAACAGGCCCGCAGGCCGCCCCCGGCCCGTCAGAGGGCGCGCTGGAGGGCTCGTCAGAGTCCGGCCGCGGCCGGGGCCTTGCGGACGTGCGCGGCCGGCGCCTCCTTGTAGGGGCCGGTGGCGAGCACGAGGGTGCAGCCGACGAAGTGGATCAGCCATTCCGGCGGCAGGAGGTCGAAGCCGGTGGTCGTCAGCCAGTGATGCCGGTCCTTGCCGTCGCGTATCTGCGGAAGGAGGCGAACCGGGGTGCGGGCAGCCAGGGTCACCGTGGCCACGTCCGCCAGTTCGTGGCCGACCTGGACGGCGGAGTTGCCGCCGCCCACCACCACAATCCGCCGGCCCGCGTACGGCGCGGGGCTGCGGTAGTCGGCGACGTGCAGCAGCTGGCCAGTGAAGCCCTGTCCGTCGGCGTAGCGGGTGAGGTGGTCGACGACCTCGTCGCGGTGCGGATAGCGGTTGCCGTCGCCGTCGCCGCTGAACGGCAGGCCCGGCAGGGCGCTGAAGCGAGCGGGCGAGAACAGCGTAAGGCTGTCGTAGTAGTCGGGCCACGAGCCGGCCGCCCGCCCGGATGCCTCCAGCATCACCGGCGTAAGGCCCCGCCGGGGCACTACGTGCGCGGCAGTCAGCCCGGACTGCCCGCCCCCGATCACCGCGACATCGACGTACTCCATGAACCAGGCCCCCAGCCC
>NZ_JAAKZY010000420.1 GCF_011045015.1 Streptomyces scabichelini
CCCCCATAGGCGCCCCACCCAGCGGAGCGCTACCGCTCAAGCCGCCCGTTGAAGCGCCGCGGCAGCCCCAGCGGGTTGTCGTCCCGCAGCTCAGCCGGCAGCAACGCCTCAGGCGCGTTCTGGTACGCAACCGGCCGCAGCCACCGCTCGATCGCCGTACCGCCCACGGACGTGGACGTCGAAGTGGTCGCCGGGTACGGACCGCCGTGGTGCTGGGCGGGCGCGACCGCGACACCGGTCGGCCAGCCGTTGACCAGGACGCGCCCCGCGAGCGGCGTGAGCTCGGCCAGGAGCTCCGCGCCACGGCCCTCCCCCGCCGCCTCCTCGGACGAGAGGTGCACGGTCGCGGTGAGGTTGCCCGGCAGCCGGGAAAGGACCGCTCCGGCCTCCGCGTCGTCGTCGTAGCGCGCGACGACCGTGATCGGGCCGAAGCACTCCTCCAGGAGCAGGTCGTGCTCGCCCTCGGTGGCGAGCTTCTCGGCCGGTACGGTCAGGAAGCCGGGGCTGACGCTGTGCTGGCCGCCCGCGCCCGGGGTGACCGGGGCGTCCACGTCCGGGAGTTCGGCGCGCTCGGCGACTCCGGCGATGAAGTTGTCGCGCATGCGGTGGTCGAGGAGGACCCCGGCGTCGGTGTTGCTGACGGCGTCGGTCAGCGACTTGACGAGCCGGTCGCCCGCCGCACCGGTCGGCGCGAGGACCAGTCCGGGCTTCACGCAGAACTGGCCGACGCCCATCGTCATGGAGCCCGCGAGCCCCGAGCCGATCGCCTCGGCGCGCTCGGCCGCGGCGGCCTCGGTGATGACGACCGGGTTCAGGGAGCCCAGCTCGCCGTGGAAGGGGATCGGTGCGGGCCGTGCCGCCGCCGCGTCGAAGAGCGCCCGGCCGCCGCGGATGGAACCGGTGAACCCGGCCGCGGCGATCAGCGGGTGCTTGACCAGCTCGACGCCCGCCTCGAAGCCGTGGACGAGGCCGATGACGCCCTTGGGGATGTCGTGCCGCTCGGCGGCCTGGCGCAGCGTCGCCGCGACCAGTTCGGAGAGCGCCGGGTGATCCGGGTGCGCCTTGACGACGACCGGGCAGCCCGCGGCGAGCGCGCTCGCGGTGTCGCCGCCGGCCACGGAGAAGGCGAAGGGGAAGTTCGAGGCCGAGTAGACGGCGACGACCCCCAGCGGCACCTTGTAGCGGCGCAGGTCCGGGATCGGCGGGGTCGCCGTGTCGTCGGGGTGGTTGATCACGACGCCGAGGAACTCGCCCTCGTCGACGATGTCCGCGAAAGCCCGCAGCTGGTAACAGGTGCGGGCGAGCTCGCCGGTGAGCCGGACCGGGCCGAGCGCGGTCTCCGCGTCCGCGGCCTCCACGAGATGGTCCTTGGCGCCTTCGAGCAGTTCCGCGGCGCTGCGAAGGAAGGCCGAGCGGACCGTGCGGTCGACGAGGGAGCCCCGAGCGGCGTAGGCCGCGCGGACAGCGGTGTCCACCTCCTGGGCTGTGGCCTCCACCGCAACCTGTTCACGCTGCTTCCCGGTTCGGGGGTCGACACTCCAGACTGGTGCTGCTGCCACCGCGGGTTCCTCCAGAAGATGTGATGCCGCGCAGTTCTTGTGTCACTCACCAGGGCGTTCGATATGCTGAACACTGTCTCTGATGGTGAATATGTCTCGGAGACTATTTCCCGTCGAACGAAGGGGTCAAGGGCGATGTCGGCAGTCGAGACAGGCGGCGGGGCGCAGGTCAAGTCCGCAGTGCGGACCGTGGAACTGCTGGAGTACTTCGCCGGCCGACCCGGAATGCATTCCTTGGCCGCCGTTCAGGAGGCCGTAGGTTACCCCAAGTCCAGTTTGTACATGTTGCTCCGTACGCTCGTCGAGCTCGGCTGGGTCGAGACGGATGCCACGGGCACGCGGTACGGCATCGGGGTGCGCGCCCTGCTCGTCGGCACGTCGTACATCGACGGCGACGAGGTGGTGGCCGTGGCCCGGCCGACCCTCGACCGGCTCTCGGACGACACTACTGAGACGATCCACCTGGCGCGGCTCGACGGCACGAATGTGGTGTATCTCGCCACCCGCCAGTCCCAGCACTACCTCCGCCCCTTCACCCGCGTGGGCCGCCGCCTGCCCGCCCACTCGACGTCGCTCGGCAAGGCGCTGCTGGCCACGCACACGGACGAGCAGGTACGGAAGCTGCTGCCGGAGACGCTGCCCGCGCTGACCGAGCACACGATCACCGACCGGGAGAAGCTCATCGAGGAGCTGCACCAGGTGCGGGAGCAGGGCTTCGCGGTGGACCGCGAGGAGAACACGCTCGGGCTGCGCTGCTTCGGGGTCGCGATTCCGTACCGTACGCCGGCGCGGGACGCGATCAGCTGCTCCGTACCGGTGGCGAGACTGACGCCCGCGCACGAGCAGATGGTGAAGGACGCGCTGTTCGACGCGCGTGACCGGCTGACGCTCGCCACCCGGAGGCTCTGACATGTCTGACGTCGATGTGACCCTGCGCGAGGTCCACGACAGTGATCTGCCCGTGTTCTTCCGGCAGATGAACGATCCGGACGCGCTCCGGATGGCCGCGTTCACGGCCAAGGATCCGGCCGACCGGGAGGGCTTCGACGCCCACTGGGCGCGCATGCGTACCTCGTCCGACGTCGTCCGGCGTACGGTCCTCGCCGACGGCGACGTCGTGGGCAGCGCGGGGGTGTACGGGGAGCCGGGCGAGCGCGAGGTGACGTACTGGATCGACCGCGCGTACTGGGGCCGCGGCATCGCGACGCGCGCCCTGCGGGCCCTGCTCGCCGAGGTTCCCGAGCGCCCGATATACGCCCGCGCCGCCGCGGACAACGCGGGTTCGCTGCGCGTTCTCGAGAAGTGCGGTTTCCATGTGACCGCGCAGGACAGGGGGTACGCGAACGCGCGCGGGGAGGAGATCGACGAGGTCGTCCTCACCCTGGACGGCTGAGCGGCCTCCCCCGCGCGGCGGAGACGGATCACCGCTGGGCAGGAGGTGGGGGCGAGGGGCGGGCG
>NZ_JAAKZY010000421.1 GCF_011045015.1 Streptomyces scabichelini
CCCCCAGCCCCCACGCCCCCGAGGACGCCATGAGCAGCCCGACCAGCAGCCCGACCACTGTCATCACCAACATCGCCAGCCTGGTCACCAACGACCCCTCCCTCGGTGACGGATCCCCCCTCGGTCTGATCCAGGACGCGGCCGTCGTCGTCGACGGCGACCGCATCGCATGGACCGGTGAATCAAGCAAAGCACCCGCCACTGACAATCGGGTCGACGCGGGCGGCCGGGCGGTGATCCCGGGCTTCGTCGACTCCCACTCACACCTGGTCTTCGCAGGCGACCGCACCGCGGAGTTCAACGCCCGCATGTCGGGCCGGGCCTACAGCGCGGGCGGCATCCGTACGACGGTGGCGGCGACGCGAGCGGCGAGCGACGAGGAACTGGAGGCGAACCTCACCCGCTACCTGGCCGAGGCCCTCCGCCAGGGCACCACGACGATGGAAACGAAGTCGGGCTACGGCCTCACCGTCGAGGACGAGTCCCGCGCCCTGCGCATCGCCGCCCGCCACACCGACGAGGTGACCTACCTCGGCGCGCACATCGTCTCGCCCGACCACGCCGACGACCCGGCCGCATACGTCTCCCTCGTCACGGGCGACATGCTCAACGCCTGTGCCCCGTACGCCCGTTGGGTCGACGTCTTCTGCGAAAAGGGCGCCTTCGACGGCGACCAGGCCCGCGCGATCCTCACCGTCGGCAAGGCGAAGGGCCTCCACCCGCGCATCCACGCCAACCAGCTCTCGTACGGCCCCGGCGTCCGGCTCGCGGTCGAACTGGACGCCGCGAGCGCCGACCACTGCACGCACCTCACGGACGCGGACATCGACGCCCTCGCCAACAGCGCCACGGTCGCCACCCTGCTCCCCGGCGCCGAGTTCTCCACGCGCGCCGAGTGGCCCAACGCCCGCCGCCTCCTCGACGCCGGCGCCACGGTCGCCCTCTCCACGGACTGCAACCCGGGCTCGTCCTTCACGTCCTCCGTGCCGTTCTGCATCGCCCTGGCGGTACGCGACATGAAGATGACCCCGGACGAGGCGCTCTGGTCGTCGACGGCGGGCGGCGCCGCGGCTCTCCGCCGCACGGACATCGGCCGCCTCACCCCGGGCGCGTACGCGGACCTGGCCTTTCTCGACGCCCCGAGCCACGTGCACCTGGCGTACCGGCCGGGAGTACCGCTGGTCACTCAGGTGTGGCGGCGAGGCGTTCGCGAGGTCTGATCAGGCGGCGGCTCAGGCGGGAGCCGCCCCCGCCGTCCACCGCTGGTCGTCCCGCCCCTGCGCCGGAAGCAGGACGAGGCGGTCCCCGTACGCGGTCACCGCGTGGTCCGGGGCGATCGCCGGACGGATCACACCGTCGCCGTCCACGGTGAACGTCAGGTTCCGGCCGTTGGGGCCGTCGACCGAGTCGCACTCCCAGATGCCGACGCCCCGGCCGACGGAGCCACGGCTGTCGAGGCAGTAGTCGGGGTAGGCGTACGACTGCAGCACGCCGCGCCCGGAGTCGACCCGCCACCGTTGGTCGCGAGAGGACGTGCAGGTGGCCGCGTCGACGTCCGTGCCGTTCTGCGGGTCGCCGTCGATGTCCAGGCACAGGCCCGACTCGGCGTTCACCACCTGGGCGTAGGCGCTGTTGGGCGGATGGGGTGCCGGGGGTCTCTCGGGAGTGGGCGAGGGGCGTGCCGTCTTGCTGGGCTTCGGGGGCTTCGAAGTCCTCGTCGGCTCGGGGGACTTGGTGGTGCGGGTCGGTGACGGGGACGACGTCGCCGAGACCGTCGCGGTCACCGTCACCGCGGGCGGCTGCGGCGTGGTTACGGAGTTGGCGGCGCGCTGCGGCTCTGAGCCGTTCGGCGACAGCAGGTAGACCAGCAGCGGCGCCACCGCGACGCCGAGCGCGGCCGAGGCGAGCGCGAAGCGCCGCGACGGCAGCCAGGCCGCTGCCGCGGTGGTTCGGGAGTGCCTGGCAGTCCGGGAGAGCCGGGAAGCGTCACCCGGCGTGCCGGACCCGTCCGTGGCGTAGGCCGCTCCGCCCCAGGCCAGCAGCCCTTCGGCCAGTGCGGCGCGCGGGGTGTCCCGCAGCGCGCACTGTTCCTCGTACGCGGCGGCGCAGTGCGCGCAGAGCGCCATGTGGGCGTCCAGGTCCATCCCGTACCGGGGATGATCGGGGCGTACCGCCTCCTCGATCAGCCGCCGGAAATCCTGGCAGCTCGGGTTGCCGGAGCGGGCCAGCCGGGCCTTCAGACAGGCCTGGCGCAGCGCCTGGAAGGCCGACTCCTTCCCGTACGTCACGTCCTGGGGCGTGAATCCCAGGTAGACGGCCGCTGTGGCGTCGGGCTGCTCGTCCACGACGCCGTACCAGACGAGGCCCTGGACGCGGGTCGGAAGGCTGTGGAACGCGGTGAGCATCGGCGGTACGGGGCCGTCGGCGCCCGTCTCGCCCAGGTGGACCAGCAGACCTGGATCGAGACGGTCGCCGCGGTCGTCCGTGGCCCACGCGGCGGCCACGCGCGTGACCATCAGCAGGAGCTGGTGCCGCCACGGTCCGCGCGGCTCGACTCCGCCCGCCGTCTCGCGGGCCGCGAGCGCGAACGCCTGCGCCGTGAGCTGCCGCGCGCCGGACTCGTCCACGGCGCACAGCCGCGCGTACGCCAACACGGCGGGCCGGTGTCGCAGGCGCAGCTCGCGCAGTGCGGGGTACGCGGTGGCGGTATCGGCGCGTATCAGTGCGGTGAGCCGGGCGTCGGGTGCGCTGGTGTGCGGTCCGGCGCCCGCGCCCGGCTCCGCGCCCGCCTCTGCTCCCGTACCGTCCTCGTCGCCCCATTGCGCCCGAGCCATCCCCGTGCCTCCCTCATGCCCCCGCGTTCGCCGTCACCGGCACTTCGGCGTACCGGCTGGTATGGGGTTGCCCATAGTGGTGGAAGGAGACCAGCGGGGGTAGGGGTTTCCGTCAGTAACCCAGGGCAGGGTCCCTACGGGTGGGTGGTGGGGC
>NZ_JAAKZY010000422.1 GCF_011045015.1 Streptomyces scabichelini
GGTACACGGTGCGTCGTATGCCCGTCGCGTAGGTTCGTTCTCAGGCCACCCGCACCGTGTACCAACACCGGGCCGTATGCCCACCCTGCGACGGGCTGACGCACCGGCCCACGACCCCGCACCCACCACAAACCCAGGGGCGCGAGGAACTGCGCGACAAGCCACAACCAACCCGCACCCAACAACGAACCCAACCGCTCAACCGCCGGAGGCAACCCGTGGACGCAGCTCCGCATTCTCCAGCACATCCCGCAAGTGCTCCTCCGCCACCGGCAACACCTCCCCGATCGTCACCTCACGCCCCAACTCGTACGCCAGCGACGTAACGCCCGCGTCGCGGATCCCGCACGGGATGATCTTGTCGAAGCTGGACGTGTCCGGGTTCACGTTCAGAGCGAATCCGTGCATCGTGACGCCCTTGGCGACACGGATGCCGACGGCGCAGATCTTGCGGTCCTCGCGACGCTGCCCGGCGTTGGAGGGGGCGTACTCGGGCCCGTTGAGCCGGGGGTCGAACTCGTCGTCCGTCAGGCGTGGGTCGAAGTCGAGGGCGAGCCCGCCGAGAGCAGGACGCTGCTCCACCGGATCGCCGAGGACCACACACCCGCCCGCCCCTCGACCCGCGAGGTCTCGATACCGAACTCCGCACACACCCGGATCATCGCGTCCTCGAGGCGACGCAGATGGGCCACGACATCGACGGGACGCGGCAGCTTCTGGATCGGGTAGCCGACGAGCTGACCGGGACCGTGCCAGGTGATCTTGCCGCCGCGGTCCACGTCCACGACCGGGGTGCCGTCGAGGGGCCGCTCTTCGGGTGCGGTGCGCCGGCCCGCCGTGTAGACCGGCGGGTGTTCCAGGAGCAGACAGGTATCGGGGATCTCGTCCTGGAAGCGGGCGGCGTGCACGCGGCGCTGCTCGTCCCAGGCTTCCTGGTACTCGACGGCGTCCGCACCGAAACCCATCCGGACGAACCGCAACTCACTCACGGCAAGCGCCTCCCTAGAAGCCTCGTAAGGCGCGTCCGCGCCCCACGCCACTGTACGTCCGGCCACATTCGGACCAGCCTCCGGCCACATCCGGACCGCGTTCCGACCACGCCCAGCCCGGTCCGCCACGCCCGGCACCCCTGTCCGGCCGACACCGCTCAACCGCCGGAGGCAAACCCGCTCGACCGCCGGAGGCACCCGCTCAACCGCCGGAGGCAACCCCGCAGCCAATCCTCACACGATCGGATGAATGCGTATCGAAGTGCGCAATGGCGCGCTTACGGAGCGCTACATTCACGCCGTTCACGAGGCTTGGAAGGCAGGAGCTCGCACCGCAGATGACGGAACGACCCGCGCAGCGCACCCCCAACCGTCAGCTCGCCGCACTGATCGCAGAAGCGGGGTTCTCCAACGCGGGACTCGCCCGTCGCGTGGACCAGCTCGGTCTCGAACACGGGCTTGATCTGAGATACGACAAGACATCGGTGACCCGCTGGCTGCGCGGCCAGCAGCCGCGCGGCACGACCCCCGCGCTGATCGCCGAGGTGTTCACCCGTCGGCTCGGGCGCCGGCTCACGGCGCAGGATCTGGGACTGGACGCGTGCGCCCCCGTGTACGCGGGGCTCGAGTTCGCGGCCACGCCCGAGGAGGCCGTCGACATCGTCGGCGGACTGTGGCGCAAGGACTCCGGAAGCCACGCGGAGCTGCGCAAGATCGCGTTCACTCCGGCGGGACTCGTCGTACCGAGCCGGGACTGGCTGATCGGGCGGCCCGACGACCGGGTGAGCCGCGGCGATCCCACGGTCGTACGGGTGCCCGCGCAGGGTCGCCCCGCATCCCCCAAGCTCTCGGCGGCACTCGAACACGGGGGACCCCCGTCCCGGCAGCGCGCGCAGACCGAGCGCGGCCCCGGGCAGCGGGTGACCGCGGGCGACATCGCGGCGCTGCGGTCGGTCGGGGAGCTGTTCCGGGCGCTCGACCACGCGTACGGCGGCGGGCACGCACGGCAGGCCCTGGTGCGCTATCTGGAGCACGAGGCGGAGCCGATGCTGCGCGGCACGTACGGAGAGCAGACGGGACGCCGCCTGTTCGCCGCCGCGGCCGATCTCACCCGCCTCGCGGGCTGGACGTCGTACGACATCGCCGCGCACGGACTGGCCCAGCGGTACTTCGTCCAGGCGTTGAGGCTGTCGCAGGCGGCGGGGGACAGGCCCTACGGCTCGTACGTCCTCGTGACGATGAGCCGGCAGGCCGTGTACCTGGGCCACGGCCGGGAGGCGGTGCAGCTGGCCCGGGTCGCCCAGCAGGGCGTGGGCTCGTCCGCACCGCCCGTCGTGCAGGCGCTGCTGCACGCGGCCGAGGCGCGGGGCCACGGCGTGCTCGGCGAGGTACGGGCCTGCACGGCGTCCCTCGTTCGCGCCGAGCGGGCCCTGGAGACGGCCCGGCCCACCGATGACGTCCCGTACTGGGCGCGCTTCTTCGACGAGGCGCAGCTCGCGGACGAGTTCGGGCACTGCCACCGCGACCTCCAGCAGTACCGCGCCGCCGCCCAGCACGCCGAACGCTCCCTCCAGCTCCGTGCCCCCGGCTACGCCCGCAGCCGCCTCTTCTGCCGCGTCGTCCTCGCCACCGCCCGCCTCGGCCTCGGTGAACTCGACCAGGCCTGCCAGCTGGGCGCGGAGGCGGCGGCCCAGGCCGCCGAGATGCGCTCGGTGCGTGCCCTGGAGTACGTACGCGACTTCGAGCGACGGCTGGAGCCGTACCGGGACGCGGCGCCGGTGCGGGGGTACCGCGACAAGGTCGCGGCGCTGGGCTGAGCGGGTCGCTCCGCGGGGAGGCCGTATTCAGGCTGCGGGGCCGTCGTGGCCGGTCGCGCAGTTCCCCGCGCCCGTGAGGGGTGCGGGGGCGCGGTGGGAAAGGAAGGAGGTCCCGCCCCGCGACGGGGCCTCCCCCCCTGTCC
>NZ_JAAKZY010000423.1 GCF_011045015.1 Streptomyces scabichelini
CCCCCACCACCGCATTACATGCGGACCAGGCAACGGTAATTGGAAGGTTTGGGACACGCGACCCTCACCCACTCGCCGCCTGACCAGGGCGTTTACCGAGTGCCGTAGTCCCAAAGCTTCCAATCCCTCGACATCGGTGGGAGACCACCGGGCCGAAGCCAACGCCCGGCGGCTGTCCCACGGGGTGGGGCACCTCCGCCCAGACCGTCTTGCCCGGACCGTCCGGCTGGAGGTCCACACCCCACCGAGCCGCCGGCCCCGCGACCAGCAACCCCACGCGTCGAGCCGGTGCGCGACCAGACGCCGCGCGAGGCGGGGCCGCCCGCGTCTGAACTGAGCGGGTGGCGTTCAGTGGTCCGCGCAGCACGGCGTGGGGTCCGGTACCTCGAACGGGACCAGGACGCCTCCCGCGGCGGGCATGGCTGTCAGGACCAGTTCTCCGGCCCGCCATTCCGGGCGTACGAAGTCTCTCGTCAGGATCCGCTGATCCGGCGCAGGTTCGCCGGACCCGCCCAGCACCACAACCCGGTCGATCGCCGAGCCCGACACCAGCTCCGCGACCGTCACCGTCCCGGTCAGCCGCACGACACCGGGGAACAGGACGGCGCGGCCCGCCATGTCAGGCACGCCGGCCGTCACCTCGTACCCCTTCGCCGCCAGCCCCTGCCTCGCCTCCACCGACGCCCCCGTGAACGACAGCACCACCCGCGGTCGCTCCCCGCGCACCAGGTGCGTGCAGCCGAACACGTCCTCCGGGAGGGCGAGTTCGGCTGCCAGCGACTGGAGCAGGTGGTCCGCCTCGCGCAGGGTCGTCGTTTCCGTGTCGGCCCAGAAGGCCCCGCCACGCCCCGACGTGGTCACGACGGGAGGACCCACACGGGGTTGGAGTAGAACCACAGGTCGGCCCACGGGTCCGCGTCGCCGACGACGTCGATCGCCGGGCCGGAGGGGTCAACCGCCTTGCCCATCAGGCCAGTTGCCGAGCGGTTGCCGTCGGTGCCGCGCAGGCGGACGTACAGCGGGCGGTCGACGCGGCCGAGTTCGTACGTGAGCTTGACCCTGCCGGAGGACTTTCCGACCTCGTACGACTTGACGACCTTCGCGGTCGGCGCGGTGAAGGTGTCCTTGTCCCGCGCCGCACCCGTCACATCGCCCTGGATGACGTCGACTCGGGCCAACTCGGGGATGAAGCCCGCCCAGTTGGGGCCGCTCGCGAGCGCGACCTCGACCGTCAGCGTGACCTTCGTGCCCTTCTTGACGTGCAGCGCGCCGCCGAGCGTCGCCCAGCGGCTGCCGCCCACCACCCGCACATCCAGGCCGCTGATGAGCTGGCCGTGGTCGACCCAGACGCGGCCGGCGCGGATGCCGTCCATGACGGCGGCGTAGGTGAAGCCGTCGGCGCCGACGTGGGTGCGGCTGTACTGGCCGGGCCAGTAGTCGCCCTCGGTGAGGTCGATCTTGCCGCCGTACACCGGGTCGGTGTGCTTGCCGTTGGCGAGGTAGTCGCTGTCCGGGCCGCCGCGCTTCGCGGTGTCCGTGTAGACGTTGTGGGAGTCGGAGTTGGCGGTGATCCACCAGGCCTTGCCCTCGGCGAGGAGGCTGTCCCACAGACCGCCGACGGTGGCGGTCATCCAGTCGAAGCCGCCCCAGGTGCGGTAGCTCTCCAGGGGGTATCCGGCGAAGGAGTTGGCGCTCGGGCTGCCGTCGTAGATACCGCGGGCGCGGCCCATGCCGATGGACTTCTCGATGCCGGCGGCCTGGTGGCCGGGCGCGCCCTCCATGCCGACGGCGATCTGGTGGCGCGCGGACGTGGCGTCACGCCAGGCGCGGATCTCGTGCGGCGAGTCGATGCCCTTGCGCGCGGGGTGGTTCGCGAGCATCAGGATGTCCTTGACCTTGCGCCGCTGGACCTGCTCCGCAAGGAAGTTGAGGCCCGCGATGGCGAGGGCCTCGTTGGCGGGCGTCGAGTCGGAGGCGCCCTTCACGCTGCCGTCGTAGTCGGTCTCGAACTGCTTGAGGACGGCGACCTCGTTCTTGCCCGGGTGGACGAAGACGGTGCCGTGCTCGGCGGCCGGGATGTTCCACTCCAGGCCCTGGAAGACGAGGGTGTCCTCGTACGTGTCCCGGGCCTCCACGATGTCCGGGTTGACCTTCTCCACACCGATCTTGGCGTGTGTCACGTTGCCGTGGTCGGTGATGACCATCCAGTCCAGGCCGTGTCGGGCGCCCTGGCGGACCTGGTCGGAGACGCGGTACTTGCCGTCGTTGCTGTACTGGGTGTGGATGTGGTGGTCGCCGGCCAGCCACAGGAAGCCGTCCTTGCGACGCCCCGTGGAGGAGGCGTACGCGGGGGCCCCTTGCGACGCGAGCACTCCGGTCGCCGCCAGACCCGCGCCCAGCAGGCCCGCGCGCCGCAGCATGGAGCGGCGCGAGTGCTGCTCGGGGGTCAGGGCCTCGTCGGGCACGGAGGTGTCGAAGGCGGCCGGGAGATCGGTGCCTTGGTGGTCGTGATGGTGGTGATGCCCATGTCCATGCGCGTGACCGTGTCCGTGCCCGTGACCCATGTCGGCCTGCCTTCTGTGCCTTCTTCGCCTTCGCGCTGTCGGTATGACCACGCGGGTGCGAGACTCGGCGCGAAACATGAACAATGTTCAACCAGGGCATGATCCGCAGGCAACTTGGTCGCATCAACTCTCCCGCCGCTTCACAATTCTCGCAGGATTCCCCCAACTACCCTTGTACAGCTCCTGAGTTGCCCTTGACCCTGAGCACCGTTGATCTTCCTCTCCCGTTCCTCCGTCCCCTGGAGACACCCCCCATGAGAAGAGTCATCGGAACCATCCTGGCGAGCGCGCTGGCCATGGCCGGGCTCGCCGCCACGAACACGGCATCCGCAACGGCCGCCGGATCCGCGACGGACGCC
>NZ_JAAKZY010000424.1 GCF_011045015.1 Streptomyces scabichelini
GTGGGGTGCCGTGGGCGGTGCGGAAGGCGCGGCTGAAGGCGGCGGGGTGGGTGAAGCCCCAGCGGGCAGCGATGGCCTGGACGGGGACGGTGCGCATGGCGGGGTTGGCCAGATCCTGGCGCGCGCGTTCCAGGCGTTGGCGGCGCAGGTAGGCGGAGACGGTTTCGTCTTCGCCTTGGAAGAGCCTGTGCAGGTAGCTGAGGGAGATGCCGTTCGCGGCAGCGATCGCGCGCGGGGTCAAGCACGGCTCGTGCAGGTTCTGTTGGATGAATGCCTGGATGCGTAAGACCAGATTCCGCTGGTAGGTATCGGGGGGCAGGGAATCCTCGGTGTCAAGGGCGTGGGCGAACAGCGCGGTGACCAGATCGACCAGGACCGTCCCGAGACGGGGCGCGTCGGAGGGCGCGTACTGGTCGGTGTTGTCGGTTATCTGGGTGAGGAACTGCGCCAGGAGGGCACCGACCCCTTCCCGCCCCGACATCCGCGGTCCGATCGCCTGGTCGACCCGGCTCCTCGGCAGCGACAGATGCGCCTTGGGAACCTCGATGCCCACGATCCTCAGCCCCTGACCGGTCCACATCTCGGACGGTCGTGAGGAGTCGTTGGCATGGAAGTCGTACGCGCGGTAGGTCGCTTCGTGCTTGCCCCAGGAGGCACCCCCGCTCCCTTGCAGGACGAGAGAGAGGTGGTAGGACTCTGGATCGGACTGCCTGACCAGCTTTGGTGTCCGCCGGCCGACCATCGGCTGAAATTCCGCGGGCCACACCGACACCGCGCCGAGCCCGATCAGCCGCTGGTGCGCCCGGAAGTCGGCCGCGTTCTCGCTGCTGAGGTCCACCGGGCGGGATGTCTGATTTACCAGCTCACGCCAGTACTCGAACCGGTCCGCCGCAGACACGTCCTCACTTCGGAACACCGTCTCGATCAGCATGTCCGCCACCGCCTCCTCGTCGAGTCCCCTTCGACAGCCAGATTGGCCCAAGCGGCCTGCGCCAAAGCCAGTTGCTCTTGGGCTTGCCGCAGTCCGCGATCGACAAGGTGCCTGCCACTCCAACCATTACCCCGAGTAATGCTGCTACTCCCTTGATCCATAAGAGGTGTGTCTACCGCACACATCGGCGACTGGCCATACTCGGACACCCGGCGGTCGCGATCCCGAAGTCGGCCTCGGACCTGGCCCGCAGCAGCGGGATCAGCGCGTCACGCTCGACGGTCAGCAGCCGCCCGGGCAGCTCGGGGTCCCGTACGTCGTTCACATCCGCAGGAGTAGTCATGCCTCCCACGCATAGGGGGCTGGCGGATCGCGAGCCTGCTGTCCGAACGGCTGGGTGTCGAGGTGACGATGGCCGACATCGACGAGCTCGTCGTCCAGGAGCACCTGGTGGTCGTCGGCTACTTCAAGCGGAGGCCGATGTACGCGACGGCCGCCGCGCTCGCCCTCGACGAGGACCTGGTGCGCGGCGTGGTCGCGGAGCGGATCGCGTGGGAGGCGGCGAGCGTCCCGAGGGATGCGGCGGCCGCGCGGATCGGCTGGCACTGGCGGGACATCGTGCGGATGGGCGAGGAGGGGCGCATCACCCTGGGCAAGGGCGGCCGCTACCTGATCACCGACCTGGAGGCGCTGGCCGCCTAGGGTTTGTCCGGCCGATCATGTGACTGCCTCGTGTCTGGGTCGTTGATGTGGGCATGGGGCGGGGTGATCTGACGGATGCGGAGTGGGAGCGGCTGCGGCCGTTCCTGCCTGTCAGCAATGGGCGTTGTGGCCGGTGGCGGGATCACCGGCAGGTGATCGACGGGATCCTGCACCGGGTGCGGACCGGGGTGCAGTGGCGGGATCTGCCCGAACGGTTCGGGCCGTGGAAGACCGTCTATGAACGCCACCGGCTGTGGTCGGCCGACGGTACCTGGGAACGCCTGCTCCACCAGGTCCAAGCCGCGGCCGACGCCACCGGCGACATCGACTGGGACATCGCGGTCGACTCGACCATCGTGCGCGCCCACCAGCACGCGGCCGGTGCTCGCACCGAACCACCGCCAGCGCCCGCGTCAAAGGGGGCCGAGACAGCAGAACACCAGGAGGAGACGCCGTGGCAGAACCTGTTCGCCCGGCTGGTGGAGGTGGTGCAGGAGGTGAGGCACTGGGCCGCTCGCGCGGAGGGCTCACCAGCAAGCTCCACCTGAGCGCCGACGGACGCTGCCGCCCATTGTCTCTGATCGTCACCGGTGGACAGCGCGCGGACTGCACTCAGTTCCAGCCGGTGCTGGAGAAGATCCGCGTCCCACGGCCGCGGCCGGGCAGGCCGCGAACGAAGCCCGACAGTCTCGCCGCCGACAAGGCCTACAGCAACGGGCCCTGCCGCGATTACCTGCGACGACGGGGCATCCGGCACACCATTCCGGAGAAGACCGACAGCCAGGCCGCCCGCCTGCGCAAGGGCTCACACGGCGGTCGGCCGCCCGGCTTCGACCAGGAGCGGTACAAGAAGCGCAACACGGTCGAGCGGGCGATCAACAGGTTGAAGCAGTCCCGGGCCGTGGCCACTCGCTACGACAAACGCGGCTACGTCTTCCTCGGCACTGCCACCATAGCCGCCCTGGTCATCTGGCTCCGCACATGATCGCCCGAACAAGCCCTAAGTGACTGTTGTCGTCCCCGATCTTGGGGGGCGTGCGCCGAACGGGGCCTGGCGCTGCACGCGCCAGGCCCCGTGGGACAGGGACGGTTCAACCGGCGGGAACCTTAGTTGTGGCGTAGCTGACGCGTTTGCTTATTGATCTTGGTTGTGGCCTGGTGTTGCTCAGTTGTGCTGAGCGGTAGGTGTGTTCCGTGGGTGGGGTTTAGGCGGAGTTGGGTGTCCGGCGCCGGAGG
>NZ_JAAKZY010000425.1 GCF_011045015.1 Streptomyces scabichelini
GGCCCCCGCGCCCCCGCCGGGCGCGGTCGGCTCCCCCGATGCCCGGAGGGCATCGGCGTGGGCCCACTCCAGGACGTTGAGAAGCTGGACCGGGCTCTCCACGAAGGCGAGCGTCTGCGCGGCACGCGGTCGCGTGGCGGCCGGTCGGGGGCCGGCGGATCCGGCGCGGGGGCTCATCGACGTATAACCGTCGCTTCCGTGAGTACGGACTGGGGGATCCGTGGGTACGGATGGGGTCCGTGAGTACGCAGGGAGGATCCGTGCGTACGGACCGGGTGGAGCTGGGATCAGACCGCGACCGGCTCGCCCGCGGCCGCGGCGATCTCGGCCTCGGCGACGACGCCCTGGACGCGGCGCAGCTTCTTCATCGGGCCGAGCTCGGAGTCGTACACCTTCTTGACGCCGTCGCCGAGGGACGCCTCGATGGTGCGGATGTCGCGGACGAGGCGGGAGAGGCCCTGCGGCTCGACGGAGGCGGCCTGGTCGGAGCCCCACATCGCGCGGTCGAGGGTGATGTGGCGCTCGACGAAGGTGGCGCCGAGGGCGACCGCGGCGAGGGTGGTCTGCAGGCCCGTCTCGTGGCCGGAGTAGCCGATCGGGACGTTCGGGAACTCGGCCTGGAGGGTGTTGATGACGCGGAGGTTGAGCTCCTCGGCCTTCGCCGGGTACGTCGAAGTGGCGTGGCAGAGCAGGATGTTGTCGCTGCCCAGGACCTCGACCGCGTGGCGGATCTGCTTCGGCGTCGACATGCCGGTGGAGAGGATGACCGTGCGGCCCGTGGCGCGCAGGGCACGCAGCAGCTCGTCGTCCGTGAGCGACGCGGAGGCGACCTTGTGGGCCGGGACGTCGAACTTCTCCAGGAAGGCGACGGCCTCGGTGTCCCACGGGGAGGCGAACCAGTCGATGCCGCGCTTCTTGCAGTGCTCGTCGATCTGGCGGTACTCGTCCTCACCGAACTCCACGCGGTGGCGGTAGTCGATGTAGGTCATGCGGCCCCAGGGGGTGTCGCGCTCGATGTCCCACTGGTCGCGCGGGGTGCAGATCTCCGGGGTGCGCTTCTGGAACTTCACGGCGTCGCAGCCGGCCTCGGCGGCCGCGTCGATCAGCTTGAAGGCGTTCTCGAGCTCGCCGTTGTGGTTGATGCCGATCTCGCCGGTGACGTACACGGGCTGACCGGGACCGGCGGTCTTCGAACCGAAGGTGCGCAGACGGGAGATGGAGCTCACAGCGCTCATGACAGGAACTTTCCTTACTTGTCGAGGGAGTCGAGAGAAGGGCCGAGGATCCAGCTGGCGATCTCTCGGATCGCGCCGTCGCCACCGGGAACGGTGGTGACCGCGCGTGCGGCGCCGCGCACGACGTCGTGGGCGCTCGCGACCGCCACGGGCCAGCCCACGAGGGCGAAGCACGGGAGGTCGTTGACGTCGTTGCCGACGTAGAGCACGCGCTCAGGCGCGATGCCCTGCTCCTCGCACCACTGCTTCAGTGCGAGGTCTTTCCGGTCGATGCCGTGGAGGACCGGGATCTTGAGCTTCCGGGCTCTGGCGGCGACGACCGGGTTCTGCTCCGTGGACAGGATCAGCATCGTCAGGCCGCTCTTGCGGAGGGCCGCGATGCCGAGTCCGTCTCCGCGGTGCACGGAGACGAACTCCCGTCCGTCGGAGTCGATCAGCACCCTGTCGTCGGTCTGGGTGCCGTCGAAGTCGAGGACGACCGCGTCGATGTCGTCGGCGGTCGGGAGGGCGCCGGGGCGCGCCGCGTCGAAGAGCGGGGCGAGCGCGCGGGCGCGGGCGAGGTCGTGCGGGTCGTCGATCTCCAGCACGCGGGCCGGGTCGGTGCGGACGAGTTCCGTACGGCCGAAGAAGCGGTGCTTGTGCTCCCGCAGGCCTGCCGCGTTCATGGCGTACGCGGCGCCGGTCTCCAGCAGGTCCTGGGGGCGGTCCTGGCGGCGCGGGCGGAAGGACTTGTCATGGTTGACGCCGTAACCGCCGTCCGTGGCCGTGGTGTTGGCGACAGCCGTGCCACCGCCGACGGCCTGGGTGACCTGGGTGTCGACCACGGCCGGGTCGTCGTCGGCGTCACGCCAGATGAACCCGTGGAAGGGGGCCACCGTCAGCGCGGTGTCCGCGCCGTTCTCGACGACCGCGCCGGCGACCCCGTCGATGTCCTCGCGGACGATGAAGGGGCTGGTGCACTGCACGAGGAGTACCGCGTCGACGGCGGAGCCGTGCAGCGCCTCGTGGGCGTCCATGGCGTGCAGGACGGCGGCCTCGGAGGTGGCCGTGTCGCCGGCGATGGCGGCGGGGCGCAGCACGACTTCGGCGCCGGCCTCGCGGGCGGCGGCGGCGATCGCCTGGTCGTCGGTGGAGACCACGACGTCCGTCACCAGCCGGGCGGCGCGACACTCGCGCACCGCGCGGGCCACCAGCGGCACACCGCCGACCGGGAGGAGGTTCTTGGCGGGGACGCCCTTGGAGCCGCCCCGTGCGGGGATCACCGCGAGCACACGACGTACCGGCTTCACCCGGCCCGCTGTCGCTTGGTCCGCTTCCGAGTTGGTCATTGCCTGTACTCCTTGCGAGGGGTTCGGGACGCGCACGCCCGATGTCTCGGGGGCGCTCACAGCTCGCCCATCCGCCGGATGACCGGCGCCACCCGCTGCACCCCGTGCCGGTAGGCGCCGCGCGCCGCCCGGCGCACGATCTGCCGCACCGGGCCCGGCTCGGTGTCGGCGGCGGGCGCGCCGGGCAGCGGGCTGCCGTCCGGGCCGAGGTGGTGGCGGGCGAGGATGCCGGGCAGATAACCGGGCGCGGTGGCGGGGGTGTAGTAGGG
>NZ_JAAKZY010000426.1 GCF_011045015.1 Streptomyces scabichelini
TCGTAGGGGCGGGGGTAGGGCGCGGGCCGGTACGGGATGTAGCGGGCCGGGGTCGCGGGGTCGGCCGCGGCGGCCGTGGCGTTGAGCGACGCGGGATCCGTGCCCTGCCAGTGACCCGTGCCGATGCGCTTCTCCAGGGTGTGCACGGCGGCGGTCTGCTCGGCCGGGCTGAAGGTGCAGTGGCCGGGGTTGTCGACGTACGCCTGGCGCAGGAGCGGTGACGAGCCCGCGGCGGTGGCGGCCCTGCGGTAGGCGCTCTCGGTCTGTACGGGGACGAGGGCGTCGCCGGTGGTGTGGATGTCGAGCTGGGGCTTGGTGAGCTTGCCGGTGAAGGAGCTGGTGCGGCTCATCCAGGCGACGGCGGCGGGGTCGGCGCTGATGCGCGGGGCACGGTCGAGGGCGCCGAGGTCGTTCTTGAGGGACAGGCCGGCGTCCTTGTACAGCTCGGTGACCTCCTTGAAGACGGAGGACCGGCGGAGCATCTTCGTGTAGTCGACGCCGGTGTTCCAGGACATGTTGCCGCCCGCCCGGCTCTCGGCCTCCTGGCGCCAGCTGAACGCGGGCAGGGTCAGCATCCCCTGGAGGGCCTGGTATTGGTTGGCCTGCTGGGTGTTCCAGTCGTCCGGGGCCGGTTCGGGCTGCGCGGTGTCGTTCCAGCCGGGGATGTTGTGCAGCGCGGCGGCGAGGGCGATGCGGGCGCGGCCCTCGGGTGTGCCCTGGGCGCTGGTGACGGCCTTGCTCAGGGTGCTTGCGGCGGCTGTCGCGGAGGCCTGGTCGGGGAAACCGGTCAGGTCGACGGAGGAGCCGGGCGTGAGGAGGGTCTTCAGGGCGAAGACGGGGTCGAGGGTGTTGTTCCAGTTGGCGACACCGCCGTGGACGAGCCCGCACATGGCGAGCGAGCCGTCGATGCGCCCGGGGTGCCGTTCGGCGATCGCGGTGGTGACCAGGCCGCCGTACGACTGTCCCCAGGCGATGGTGCGCCGCGCCTCGCCGTAGCGCCCGGTGAACACGTCGAGGGTGGCGAGCTGGTCGGGCACGGCGTCCGTCACGGCCCAGCCGTTGGTGGCGTACGAGGAGCCGACGAGCGCGTAGCCCTGGTCGAGGAGGAGTGCTTTCGTGGCGTCGTCGGGGGCGTTCTGGCCGGCGAGGGGCGTACCGGCGGGCCGGTAGCCGTGGCTGAAGAGGAGGACGGTGCCGTTCCAGTCGGCGGGCTTGTCCATGAGGTACTTGGCGCCGGACGGGAGGGTGCCCTCGATGTGCTCGGCGGGGGCTTCGGCGGAGGCGGGAGCCGCGGGTGCGGCCGACGCGGCGGATGTGGCCGACGCGGCGAGCACGAGGGCGGCCAGGGCGGCCGTGCCGCGCGGTAATGACGTGCGGGTGTGGGCGTGGGTGCGGGTGGAGGTGATCACGAGTTGATCTGCTCCTTGGAGGCGGAGGTGTGGGGGGCGGAGGTTCCGGACTCGGGTCCGGCTTCGGCTTCGGCTTCGGATTCGGATTCGTTCAGGGAGTCCCGGTGGGTCTCCCGCAGGAACCAGACGGTCAGTGCGGTGACGGTGGCGCCGCCGCACAGCAGCAGGGCGATCGAGGTGGAGCCGCCGCCGTCCGCGGCGACCAGGCTCCCGGCGATCATCGGGGAGAAGCCGGCGCCGACGAGGGTGGCGAGCTGGTAGCCGAGGGAGGCACCGGTGTAGCGGACCCGGGTGCCGAACATCTCGGTGAGCAGCGCGCCGAGCGGTCCGTACATCGTGGACTGGGCGACACCGTGGCCGAGGACGATGGCCAGGATGAGCAGTCCCGGCGACCCGGAGTCGACCAGGGCGAGCACCGGGAAGGCGAGCGCCGCGGAGGCGACGGCACCGGCGAGCACGACGGGGCGGCGTCCGACCCGGTCGGACAGCGCGGACGCGCAGGGCAGCACGACGAGCGCGACGCACGCGGAGACGGTGAGGGCGGTCAGCACCTGCGAGCGGGCGTAGCCGATGCCGGTGGCGTACGCGATCATGTAGCTGGTCAGCAGGGACTGGGCGGTGAAGGCGCCGATGCCGACGCAGCAGGCGAGCAGTACGGCGCGCGGGCGGCGCAGGACGTCGACGATAGGGAGCCGGGCCTCCTTGCGCTCCTTCTTCACCTCGGTGAACAGCGGGCTCTCGACCACCTTCAGACGTACGAACAGGCCGACGCCGAGCAGAACGACGCTCAGCAGGAACGGCACGCGCCAGCCCCAGGCGGCGAACTCGTCCCGGGGCAGCGCCACGACGAGGGTGACCACGGCCGACGACAGCAGGGAGCCGAGCGGTGCTCCCATCTGCGTGAAGCTGGACCACAGTCCGCGCCGCCGCTGACCGGCGTGCTCGACGACCATGAGCGTGGCGCCGCCCCACTCGCCGCCGATGGCGAGGCCCTGTACGACGCGCAGGGTGATCAGCAGGATGGGGGCCCAGACGCCGACGGTGTCGTACGTGGGCAGCACGCCGATCAGGAAACTGGCGCCGCCCATCAGGCCCATGGTCAGCAACAGCATGGATTTACGGCCGAGCCGGTCGCCGAAGTGACCGAAGACGATGCCGCCGAGGGGGCGGGCGACGTAGCCGGCGGCGAAGGTGCCGAACGCCGCGATCGTGCCGACGGCGGGGTCGGCTCCCGGGAAGAACAGCTCACCGAAGACGAGTGCGGCGACGGTTCCGTAGACCAGGAAGTCGTAGAACTCCACGGCGGTACCGAGGAGCCCGGACAGCGCGACGCGGCGCAACTGCCTTGCGGATTCCGGGGATTGGGGGGATTGGGGT
>NZ_JAAKZY010000427.1 GCF_011045015.1 Streptomyces scabichelini
GGCGGGGTCGGGTCCGGTGGCCTGGCGGCGGCGGTCGAGTTCGGCAGCGATGCGGTGCTGCTGGCCGTGCCGTACGCGGCTGCCGTGGAGGTCATCTCGGGCCTCGAAGTCGCCCTGCGCGAACGGGTGTTGGTGGACTGCGGCAATCCGGTGGGGCCCGGCTTCCTCCTGGAGACGCGGGACGGGCTTTCGGCGGCCGGCGAGATCGCGGCGGCGGCGCCCGGCGCTCACGTAGTCAAGGCCTTCAACCTCTGCCACGAGGACGTCTGGCGGCTGACGCCGCCCGTCTTCGAGGGCCGCCCGCTCGCGGTCCCGCTGGCCGGGGACTCGCAGGACGCGCTCGCGGTCGTACGACGACTCGTACGCGCCCTGGGCTGCGAGCCGCTGAACGCGGGCGGCCTCGACCGGGCGGGGCTGCTGGAGGCGACCGCGGCGCTGTTGATCGGGCTGTGGGTGGGGGAGGGGGCGGACGCGCAGGCGATCTCCCCGCCGGTGGAGTTCGCGGGGGCGAGGTGATGCCTGGCGGCGCGAGAAGGGCTGCTGACGGGCGCTACACCCTACGCAGCGAGCACAACGTGTCGATGCGGTTCGTCGTGATCGAGTCGACCCCCGCATCCAGCAGCCGTCGCATGGACCGGCGCGTGTCGGGCGTCCACACCGACAACAGGTAGCCGTCGCGGTGGAGGCGGGCGGCGATGTCCCGGTCGACCAGGCTGAAGCGGTAGTTGAGCCAGCGGGGGCGTATGGCGTCGAGGAGGGCGGGCCGCGGGGGTGCGAGGGTCGTCCAGGTGAGGGCGATCTCCGCGGCGGGGTCGGCCGCGCGGACGGCGAGCATGGTCTCGGCACCGGCGCTGTAGTACACCCGCTCGTCGGCCCCGAGGTCGCGGATGACCTCGACGATCCGGCGTACGGCACGAGGGTTCGCGGCACCCGGCAGATCGACCATGAAGCGGCCGTGGTCGGTCGACTTCAGGACCTCCTCCAGCGTGGGAATCCCACCGGCGGTGAGCCCGCGCACCTCGTCCGAGGAGAGCGAGAGCAGCGGCCGGTCGTGTTCCCACAGCCGCTTCAGCGTCGCGTCGTGCAGCAGCACCGGCACGTCGTCGCGGGTCAGCCGGACATCGAACTCGACGGCGTCCGCGCCCCGTTGGAGCGCGGAACGCAGCGAGTCGATCGTGTTCTCACGGACGCGGTAGGGGTCGCCTCGATGGGCCACGGCTGTCACGGTGCGCATGGGCCCATTGTGCTGGCTGACGCCATGCCTGTTCAGGGCGCGAGCCACGCGGAGGTGTAGGTGTCGATCTCGGCGGCCAGCCTCGTCTTGCCGGCCGGGTCGAGGAACGACACCTCGACGGCATTCTTGGCGAGTGCGGCGAGACCCTGTTCGTCGAGGTCGAGGAGGCGGGCGGCCACCGCGTACTCGTTGTTGAGGTCGGTGCCGAACATCGGCGGGTCGTCGGAGTTGATCGTGACGAGCACCCCGGTCCGTACGAACTCCTTGATGGGGTGCTCGTCGAGCGTGCGGACCGCGCGCGTGGCGATGTTGGAGGTCGGGCAGACCTCCAGGGCGATGCGGTGCTCGGCGAGGTGCGCGAGGAGCTTGGGGTCCCGCGCGGAGCTGGTGCCGTGCCCGATGCGCTCGGCGCGCAGCTCGGTCAGGGCGTCCCAGACGGTCTCGGGACCGGTCGTCTCGCCCGCGTGCGGTACGGAGCGCAGGCCGGCCGCGATCGCGCGGTCGAAGTACGACTTGAACTGCGGCCGGGGTACGCCGACTTCGGGCCCGCCGAGCCCGAACGAGACGAGACCCTCGGGCCGGATCCTGTCGGTGGTGGCGAGCCGGACGGTCTCCTCGGCGGCCTGGATCCCCGCCTCTCCGGGAATGTCGAAGCACCAGCGCAGTACGGTCCCGAAGTCGGCCTCCGCGGCCTTGCGGGCGTCCTCGATCGCGTCCATGAACCCGCCCTCGTCGATACCGCGACGGGTCGAGGAGAACGGTGTGACGGTCAGCTCGGCGTAGCGGATCTGCTGCCGGGCCATGTCGCGGGCGATCTCGTACGTCAGGAGGCGTACGTCCTCCGGAGTGCGGATGAGGTCCACGACGGACAGGTACACCTCGATGAAGTGGGCGAAGTCCGTGAACGTGAAGTAGTCGACGAGGGCCTCGGGGTCCGTCGGCACCTTGGAGTCGGGGTGGCGGGCGGCCAGTTCCGAGACGATACGGGGGGAGGCGGAGCCGACGTGGTGCACGTGGAGTTCGGCCTTGGGCAGGCCGGCGATGAAGGAGTGCAGGTCGCGTGTGGCGGGCCGGCCGTTCGGGTCGCGGTGGGTGGTCAAGGGTTCCTCCCCGGGACGGCGCCCGGTCGCTGTCCGGTGGGTTCCGGTGGTCTGCGGCGGGCGCGGGTGATCGGCTGATCGGTGGTGCGGGATCATCGTAGGCCGGGTTCCACGGGGTCCGTGGCCCGGCCGTAACATGACGGAACGTACGACAGAGGGGACTCCGCGCATGTCCGACGACGCGCAGACGCCGGGTGCGCCGGGCAACGGCGCACCGGACCCGTGGGCTCCGCCCGGACACGGGGCTCCGGCAGACGGCGCCCCGGGCCCCGGCCCGCAGGACGCGCCTCCCCAGCCGAAGGTCCCGCTGGACAAGCCGGCCGCCCCCGCCCCGCGGTCCGTGCACGACCAGCCGACGGTCACCTCGATGCCGGGTGCGGGCACGCCG
>NZ_JAAKZY010000428.1 GCF_011045015.1 Streptomyces scabichelini
TCCGCCCCCAGACCCCCGTATCGGCCTGAACGGCCTCGTCCTCAATCGCCGGACGGGCTGGAGGTGCCTGGGCCGGGTTTGAAGGCTCAGCAGGCTTCAGCCCTGGCCGACAACAACTCAGCCCCCGTCTCGTTCCACGAGATGTGGCGCGACCTCAAACCCATCGGACGCAACCCCGACTCCGGCGGCTACCGCCGATACGCCTGGACCGGAGCCGACGCCGAGTGTCGGTCCTGGTTCCGGGCGCAGGCCGAGGGCCGTGGGCTCGCCTACGAGGTGGACCGGAACGGCAACCAATGGGCCTGGCTCGGTGACCCCGCCAAAGGGGACGCCGTCGTCACGGGATCGCATCTGGACTCCGTCCCCGACGGCGGCGCTTTCGACGGCCCCCTGGGTGTCGTGTCCTCCTTCGCCGCGCTCGACGAACTCCGTGCTCGCGGTGCCGAGTTCAGCAAGCCCCTCGCCATCGTCAACTTCGGTGACGAGGAAGGCGCCCGCTTCGGGCTGGCCTGTGTGGGGTCACGGCTCGCAGCGGGAGAGCTCACCGTGGAGCAGGCCCGGCGGCTCAGGGACGCCGACGGGGTCAGCCTGCCGCAGGCCATGGAGGCCGCCGGTCTCGACCCGGACGCCATCGGGGCGGACCCGCAGCGCCTGGCCCGTATCGGCGCGTTCGTCGAGCTGCACGTCGAGCAGGGGCGGGCCCTCGACCTCTCCGGCGACCAGGTCGGCATCGCCAGCGCCATCTGGCCGCACGGACGATGGCGGTTCGACTTCCGGGGTGAGGCCAACCACGCCGGTACGACGCGCCTCGTGGACCGCCGCGACCCCATGCTGTCGTACGCGGAGACCGTGCTCGCGGCCCGGCGGGAGGCCCGGCTCGCGGGTGCCGTCGCCACCTTCGGCAAGATCTCGGTCGAGCCGAACGGTGTGAACGCCATCCCCTCCCTCGTGCGCGGGTGGCTCGACTCCCGCGCCGCCGACCAGGCGACCCTCGACACGGTCGTCACCGGCATCGAGAACGCGGCCCGTGAGTACGCGGACGCCCACGGCGTCGAACTCGACGTCGTCCGCGAGTCGTTCACCCCCGTCGTCGAGTTCGAGCACGCCCTGCGCGACGAACTCGCCCGCATCCTCGGCAAGGACAAGGACCTCGGCCTCAAGATCCCCGTTCTGGGCACCGGTGCCGGACACGACGCCGGAATCCTCTCCGGGAGCATCCCCACCGCCATGCTGTTCGTGCGCAACCCCACGGGCGTCTCGCACTCCCCGGCCGAGTACGCCGCCGAGGACGACTGCGTGGCCGGGGTGATCGCACTCGCCGACGTACTGGAAGGGCTGGCCCGCAGGTGACGCAGACGTACTGGCTTGAGCATGCCTGGCTCGACTCGTTCGTCGAGCCGGGCGTGGCCGTCGAGGTCGCCGACGGCCGGATCGCGGCCGTCCGCACGGGCATCGACAGCCCGCCACCCGGCGCCGAGATCCTGCGTGGCCTGACCCTGCCGGGACTGGCGAACGCCCACTCGCACGCCTTCCACCGAGCCCTGCGCGGCACCGTCCAGGTCGGCTCGGGCACCTTCTGGACCTGGCGCGAGGTCATGTACGCGACGGCGGACCGGCTCACTCCCGAGACGTACCACGCACTCGCCCGTGCCGTGTACGCGGAGATGGCGCTGGCCGGGATCACGACAGTGGGCGAGTTCCACTACGTGCACCACGCCCCCGGCGGCACCCCGTACGCCGACCCGAACGCGATGGGCGAGGCGCTGATCGAGGCCGCGGCGGATGCGGGCCTTCGCATCACGCTCCTCGACACCGCCTACCTCTCGTCCGCCATCCTGAACGAGCACAGCGGGCAGCCCCCGAACCACCACCAACTCCGCTTCTCCGACGGCACGGCCGAGGCCTGGGCCGAACGCTGTTCAGTTCTCAAAGACCGGGATCACGTGCGGATCGGTGCGGCCATCCATTCCGTACGAGCCGTGCCGGCACGGCAGTTGGCCACGGTGGCGCGGTGGGCCGAGGAGCGGCGGGCCCCGCTCCATGTGCACCTGTCCGAGCAGACGGCGGAGAACGACGCCTGCCAGACGGCACACGGCTGCACACCCACCCGACTCCTCGCCGACCACGGTGTGCTCGGCCCGCGCACGACGGGCGTCCACAACACACACCTCACCGACGAGGACATCGCCCTGCTCGGCGACTCCACGACCGGCACGTGCATGTGCCCGACGACCGAGCGGGACCTGGCCGACGGCATCGGCCCGGCGGTCGCGCTCCAGCGGGCCGGCTCGCCGCTCTCCCTCGGCTCCGACAGCCACGCCGTCATCGACCTGCTCGAAGAGGCGCGGGCGATGGAGCTGAACGAGCGCCTGCGGACCCGCACCCGCGGTCACTGGACGGCGGCCGCCCTGCTGCGCGCCGCCACCGCCGACGGCCACGCGGCCCTCGGCTGGGACCGGGCGGGCATCCTGGAGCCCGGCGCCCTGGCCGACTTCACCACCATCGCCCTCGACTCGGTCAGAACAGCGGGACCGGTGCCACGCCTCGGCGCCGAGACCGCCGTATTCGCCGCGACAGCAGCGGACGTACGGCACACGATCGTGGGCGGCCGGCACGTCGTACGAGACGGGGCCCACACCCTCGTACCGGACGTCCCGTCAGCCCTCGCGCACGCCGTCGAAGCCCTGCGCGCCTGACGCCCGCCCCCAGCC
>NZ_JAAKZY010000429.1 GCF_011045015.1 Streptomyces scabichelini
CCCCTCGACCTCCGCCCTCACCAACTCGGCCCTGCGACCGAGCCCGCGCTCCACTACGCCCTGGGCGACGGCACCGACGCCCACTCCTGGACCACACTCCAGCAGCTGACCACCCACCTCAAATCCGCACCAGGCAAGGCGGACTGAGATGTTCCGTGTCCCCCGCCCAGGGCTCGAATCCAGCACGGACCCAGCACGGGGAATGGCAACGGGGTCACCCTCCCAAAGGGCCGACCCCGTTTGACCCGCATGTCTGCCAAACCAAACCGTCGCGTCGACGCTACGGCAGCCGCTGAACGTTCCCCTCCTCGAACTCCACCACGTTGCTGATGTCATTCGTCGTGGACATCGAGATGTTGGTGACGCGCTCCAGGATCGCCTCGACGACGACCGGCACCTGGTGCTCGGCGGCGAGCTTCAGGGCGTGCTCGAAGGCGGTGGCCAGTTCGCCGGGGTCGGTGACGCGGATCGCCTTGCAGCCCAGGCCCTCGGCGACCTTGACGTGGTCGACGCCGTAGACGCCCAGCTCGGGGGAGTTGAGGTTCTCGAACTCCAGGTTGACCTGGAAGTCCATGTCGAAGGCACGCTGGGCCTGACGGATCAGGCCCAGGTAGGAGTTGTTCACCAGGACGTGGACGTACGGGATCCTGTGCTGGGCGCCGACGGCCAACTCCTCGATCATGAACTGGAAGTCGTAGTCGCCGGAGAGGGCGACCACGGACGCCGCCGGGTCGGCCTTGGCGACGCCCAGGGCGGCCGGGACGGTCCAGCCGAGCGGGCCCGCCTGGCCGCAGTTGATCCAGTGGCGCGGCCGGTAGACGTGCAGCATCTGGGCGCCGGCGATCTGCGAGAGGCCGATCGTGGAGACGTACCGGGTCTCAGGACCGAACACCTTGTTCATCTCCTCGTACACACGCTGCGGCTTGATCGGGATGTCGTCGAAGTGCGTACGGCGCTGGAGCCGGGACTTCTTCTCCCGCGCGGCCGCGGCCCACGCGGAACGGTCCGGCAGCGCGCCCCGCGCCTTCAACTCCCCTGCCACGTCCAGGAACAGCTCCAGCGCGGCCTTCGCGTCGGAGGCGATCCCGTAATCGGGGGCGAAGATCCTCCCGATCTGCGTCGGCTCGATGTCGACGTGCACGAACCTCCGGCCGGCCGTGTAGACGTCCAGCTTGCCGGTGTGGCGGTTGGCCCAGCGGTTGCCGATGCCGAGGACGAAGTCGGACTCCAGGAAGGTGGCGTTGCCGTAGCGGTGCGAGGTCTGGAGGCCGACCATGCCGGCGTTCAGCTCGTGGTCGTCGGGCAGGACGCCCCAGCCCATGAGGGTGGGGACGACCGGGATGCCGGTCAACTCGGCGAATTCCACGAGGAGTTCGGAGGCATCCGCGTTGATGACACCACCACCCGCGACGATCAGCGGGCGCTCGGACTCGCCCAGGAGCGCGAGGGCCTTCTCGATCTGGGCGCGGCTCGCGAACGGCTTGTACACCGGCAGCGGCTCGTACGTCTCCGGGTCGAACTCGATCTCGGTGAGCTGCACGTCGATGGGCAGGTCGATGAGGACCGGCCCGGGGCGGGCGGAGCGCATGAGATGGAAGGCCTGCTGGAAGACACCCGGCACCTGCGCCGCCTCCAGCACGGTGACCGCCATCTTGGTGACCGGCTTGGCGATCGAGGCGATGTCGACGGCCTGGAAGTCCTCTTTGTGGATCACGGCGGTCGGCGCCTGGCCGGTGATGCACAGGATCGGGATCGAGTCCCCGGTCGCGGAGTACAGGCCGGTGATCATGTCGGTGCCCGCGGGCCCTGAGGTGCCGATGCAGACGCCGATGTTGCCGGGGTGGGTACGGGTGTACCCCTCCGCCATGTGCGAGGCGCCCTCGACGTGGCGGGCGAGAGTGTGGTCGATCCCGCCGGAGGCCTTGAGCGCCGCGTAGAAGGGGTTGATCGCCGCGCCCGGGACACCGAACGCGTCCGTGACGCCCTCCCGCTTGAGGATCTCAACTGCCGCGCGGGCAGCGGTCATACGAGCCATTGCGTACTCCTGCTTCGGCCGTCGGATTCGGGCTCCCGTCGCGCCCCGCGGAGAGCTGCAAATTCCGTATTACGGAAACTAACTTCTACTATCTGGAAGCAATGTAGGCGGCGCCCCAGAGGCCGTCAAGGGACGGCACCACCGGATACGCCGCCCCGTCGCCACCCTGTCGTCCCCCCGTTGTCCCAACTCCCTGCCATGGAGCGCCCGCCTGGAGGACGATGGAGGCCTGTCCCGATGCGGCGTTTCTGGATGTGACGTTTCTGGAGTGGGTCATGGCCGAGGGCTTGCCGGTACGGTGTCCGGCCTGTCGGCGCGAGCACGTCTATGCGGCGCCGTCGTATCCGTGTGCGTGCGGCGCACCCGTCACCCCCGCGCTCGACCAGGAGGCGCACCCGGAGTCCGTCACGCACCACACCTGGGACGACGACTGGGTAACCGTCCGCTGCACGGCCTGCGGCCGCCAGGACCAGTGGCCGTGGCCCGAACTGGGCTGCCCCTGCGGCACCGTCCTCCGGGTGCCGCTCGCGGAGACACGGTCACCGAGTGAAGAGCCGGAAGCGCTGCGGGCAAGCACCGACTCCGAACCGGAAGCCCCGGACGCCGACGAAGGCACGGACCACCCGGCCCCAGCCCCAACTCCCCCACCAACTCCTGCTCCTGCTCC
>NZ_JAAKZY010000042.1 GCF_011045015.1 Streptomyces scabichelini
GCTCGGGGGCAGAGGCACAGGGGCTCGGGTGAAAGGGAGATCGGGAGACCGGAAGGGGCGGCACGGATGACCGGGACGCCACCAGGGCACGAGTCGCCGGGTCGGGATGGGGTGCGAGAGTCGCCGGGTCAGGATGTGAGGCGAGAGTCGCCCGGGCGTGACGTGGCGAAGAGTGAAGCCGCCGGGAGGTCCGGCGCGCCTGACGCGCTCGGCGGGGACGCCGGAGCCAATGGGACCGATAGGGCCGACGAGACTGATAGCGCCGATGAGACTGGTAGGGCCGAGAGGGCCCACGGGGTCATCGGAGCCGGCAAAGGGAGAGCCCGGCGGCCGCTCTGGTCCCGGGACTTCGGGCTCTTCTTCACCGCCCGGGCCGTGGCCGCCCTCGGTGACACCATGCTGCCGGTGGCGCTCGCCGCGGGCCTGCTGCAGCACGGGTACGGTGCGGGCGCGGTAGGCCTCGCGATGGCCGCGTCCGGCGCCTGCTTCGCCGGACTCGTGATCTTCGGCGGGGTCTTCGCCGACCGGTTCAGCACCCGTCTGCTGATGATGGGCGCGGACGTTGTCCGGCTGTTCACGCAGTCCCTGGCGGCCGCGTTCTTCTTCTCGGGCCGCGTGGTCCTCTGGGAGATCTGCGCGATCGGTGCGGTCAACGGCGCGGCGGCGGCCGTGTTCCAGCCCGGCGTGGCGAGTACGGTGCCACGGCTCGCGTCCGACGTGCAGGCGGCGAACGGCGCGATACGCGTCGCGGAGTCCACCGCGCAACTCGCGGGACCGGCCCTCGCCGGACTGCTGGTCGCCTTCACCTCGCCCGGCGGCGTCTTCGCCGCGCACGCGGGCACGTACGCGGTGAGCGCCCTGTGCCTGCTGCTGCTCCGTCTGCCGCCCATCGCGCTCGACGACCGCGGCGGCCGTACGGGCTTCCGGGCCGAACTGGCCGAGGGCTGGCGGGAGTTCAGGGCGCGTGCCTGGCTGTGGGGTGTCATCGCGTTCTGGTGCCTCAGGATGATCGTGGTCGTGGGCCCGACCGTCGTGCTCGTAGCCACCGTGGTCGTCGAGGAGCACGGGCCACAGGCGTACGGTCTGGTCAACTCCGCGCTCGGCGCGGGCACCGTCGTCGGCGGCCTGATCGCGCTGCGGCTGCGGCCTCACAGGATGCTGCGGGCCGGCTCCCTCGCGCTGTTCTGCTTCGCGGTGTTCCCGGCGAGCGTCGGAGCGGGGCTCGGCGTCCCGCTGATGGCGGCCGGGGCGGCCGTCGCGGGCGCCGGCCAGTCCTTCTGGGGCGTGATGTGGGCGACCAGCGTGCAGACCCAGGTCCCGCACGACGTCCTCAACCGCATCCACGCCTACGACGTCGCCGGCTCCCTGGCGATGTTGCCCGTCGGCCAGGCGCTCGCCGGACCGGCCGCCGGGATGTTCGGCGCGGAGCACGTGCTGCTCTCGGCCGGGGCCACGAGCCTTGTCGTCACGGCGGCCATGCTGGCGGTTCCCGCGATACGGGGTCTGGTCCGCGTGGACGCGCCCTTGCTCCCCGAGTCCGAGTCCGGGTCCGGGTCCGGGTCCGACAGTGCGATACGCCGGTCCGGCAGAGTCGCATGAGAACCCGGGCGCGTCGCACGAGAACCTGCCAGCGACGCACGTAAATCCGGCGGCGTCACACGAGAACCCGGCTGCCGACAAAGCCGCTGATCCGCTCCCGCAGCGCGCCCGCGTCCATTCCGTGTGCGGTCACATGCTCCTCGATCCGGCCGTAACGGCGCAGTTCGCGGCGGCCGACGCCGAGGCCGAGCACCCGGTGCGGGAGATCCGCGAGGGCGTCGTTCGCGGCGGACGTCGATGTGCCCGCCAGGTACGGTTCGACGAGTACGACATCAGTGCCGGCCGTCTCCGTGGCGCGGCGCAGCCCGGCCGCGTCGAAGGGCCGTACGGTCGTCGCGTACAACACGGTGACGTCGAGCCCTTCGGTGGCAGCGAGCACCGCGTCGAGCATCGGCCCGACGGCGACGACCACACCGGCGCGTCCCTCGCGGACGGTGAGGAACCGCTCGCCGTCGACAGCGAGTGCCTCCGAGTTCGACTGCACGGAAAGGCGTACGTACACCTTGTCGTCGCCCGCCGCGACCGCGTGCCGCAGCAACGTCTCCGCCTCGTCCGGGTGGCCCGGGACGTGCACGGTCCAGCCGTCGAGCGTGTCGAGCAGTGCCACATCGCCGGGTGCCATATGGGTGTAGCCGCCCGCGGGCCAGTCGAAGGAGCCGGCGGCGCTGACCAGCACCGCGCCCACGTCCTGGTGTCCGAGATCGAGCTTGACCTGCTCGAAGGGCCGCTCGACCAGGAAGCTCGCGAAGGTGTGCACCACGGGGCGCAGCCCGGCCAGTGCCAGGCCGGCGCCCGCCCCGATCAGCAGCTGCTCACGGATGCCGACGTTGATCACCCGGTCCGGGTGCCGGATCCGTGTCTCCTCGAAGTCGGCCCGACCGATCTCGGCGAGGACCACCGCGACGCGCGGATCCTGGTCGAGCAGCCGTGAGACGACGGGGGCGAAGCGGTCACGCATGGTGTCCATGTCGGAATTTCCCTTCGGGTGGTGGGTGAGGGATTCGGTGGCATTGGGTGCGGAGATCCGGTGGCACCGGTTGAGGGAGCTGGTGGCACTGACTGAGGGGTCCGGATCTCAGGCGGACTGGGGCTCGACCTGGGCGATGACCACCCGCGGTCGTCCGTGGTGCGGCGCGGTGAACGCGGCGTACAGCGCCTCGTGGTCCCGTCCGTCGACGGTTTCGGCGGACCAGCCCGCGGCCTCGAACCGCGCGGCGATCCCGCCCGGCCGGGCGTAGCTGGCGGAGGAGTTGTCGATCACGACGGTGTGCAGCCGGTCGAGCCCGGCGGGCCCGGCGTACGCGATCGCCTCGTGGTTGCTGCCCTCGTCCAGCTCGGCGTCCCCGACCAGCACCCATACGCCGGGGTCATGCAGCCCCTGGGCCCGCAGCCCCAGCGCCGTCCCGACCGCGATCGGCAACCCGTGCCCGAGCGAACCACTGCCGATCTCGGCGCCCGGCACGAGCACCCGGTCGGGATGGTGGCCGAGGTGAGAGTCGTACGATCCGAACCCCCGCAGCCAGTCGACCGGCACGAAGCCCTTGGCGGCGAGCACCGCGTAGTACGCCATCGGCCCGTGCCCCTTGGAGAGCAGGAACCGGTCCCGCTCCGGATCGTCCATCCGCTCCGGCGTGACCCGCAGGATCCGGTCGTAGAGCACCCACAGCACGTCGAGCGTGGACGTCGCCGCCGGCCCGTGTTTCTCGTCCCCGCTCATCAGGCTCATCAGCCCGGACAGGTCCGCGTACGTGTATCGCCGTTCCGCTGTCTTCAACATGCCGACGATCGTGCAACCTCGACCAAACTTGAGGTCAAGCGATGCTGTCCGGAACAAAAGGAGGGCGCGACCACCGGCCCGAGTGCGGTATTGTTTTCCTGCGCGTTCGGCCAGGGAAACCCCAGGTCACAACGGGCATCGGGACGTGGCGCAGCTTGGTAGCGCACTTGACTGGGGGTCAAGGGGTCGCAGGTTCAAATCCTGTCGTCCCGACAGCGGAATTCCGCGTTGTCGCAGTTCAGGGGTCATCTTCGGGTGGCCCCTGTTGCGTGTTCGGGCGCGGATCGGGAGCCTTCGTCCGCTCCCTGTGCTCCCATCGCTCCCAAGCGACGCGGACGGCGTCAATCAGTGGTGGACCGCGGGTCGCCCGATCCGGTCGAGGTCCGGTTGCTCCCACCGCCGGGGCCTGGTGCTCCCAGCCTTTTCTTTGCCCTCCAGCAAATGTCCCCTTGACTGCGAGGGCTCCCGGACCAGGTGGGCAACGCATCGAGGTCTTGAACGCTCTCGTGGGTGTCTGTGCAGGTGGGAGGGGTGGCGTCGGGGGTGCGCCCCGCCGTATGTGTCCCCATGGTTGAGGGCAAGGAGTGGTAGGCAGTCGTTGTGCGACCGTAAGTGGCTGGTTTCGGGGCAGAGCGAAGAGGCGCGGGGCTACGGTCTGGGGCTGGCTTGGCTGGCTGGTCAGGCGGGCGACCTCGGTGAGGTGGAGGGCGGAGTCGGCTGGCGCTGCTCGTGCGCGGTGCACACGGGTTGCCGCGTATGGCTCCGTCGGGCGGTGGTTTAGTTCAAGAGGTAGGGCATTGACCACAGGCTCGAGTCCCGGGATGAGCCGCGACCGAGGCCTGCTCGAGCTGTATCCCTGCGAAAACGGAGATTCAGTGCAAGTGGCGGCCGACGCGCGTCTGTCGAAGACCGCATCGATTGAGGGTCGTGACGTTGTGGAGTTCCGTTTCAATGTATAGGCCACCACGCGTTGCCGTGGGTTCGGCGAATTAGCAAACCGCCAGGTCAAACTGGGGTGATCCGAGTTCGGGTCGCCCCGTTTGCGTACCCGTGGCTGGATTTTGGCTGGATGGAGCTGAACGGCGAGTCAGTTCGGAGGGGTCGCGCGTATGCCCGCGTGCGCCGAGCGTTTTGGGTAATCGCGGCCTGGGGCCTGGATGGGGCGAACGGCCCTGTGGTCGCCCGGACGGGCCGGTTGGCCGGACGTTGTGGCGGCCGCGCGGCTGCACTTGGCCGCAGGTTCGAGTCCTGGGCAGGGCACCAGGCAGATGGGAACGGGCGTGAGCTGCGGGTTTCCGGCGCCCGGCCACCGGCACCTGCTCATCGTCACCGCCACGTTCGCCTCCGCTACCCGCTGGATTCCTTGGTCCCGTTCCTGGACTTCCTCCCAGTTGAAGCCGCCCAACTCCCGCGGCACGCCGCAACTTCACCCGCGGCGTCCTCGCCCACTGACACGGCCGGCTCGAACGCTGCGACGTCATCACCGGTGACTGTGGCTGAGGGTGGTGTCGGTGCCTGCTGCCGGTCGCCGCAGCCCGCGCGTGAGGCCGGACTGGCCGACTTGGCGCGGTTCGCGGTGGGGGACACCATGGCGCTGTCGTTCCCGACGGGGCGCCTTCGACGTGGTCCTGGCCACCTTCGGCGCGATGTTCGCACCCGATGCCGGCCGGACCGCCGCCGCACTGGTTCCGACTCTGTCGTCCTGGGGAGTGTTCGCCGTGGCGTCCTGGACGCCTGACGGTGTGATGGGCCGGATCGCCCCCACCGTCCTGGCCCACCGGATGACCGCCAGAGGCCCCGTCCCCGACCCGCTGGGGCGAGCCTGCACGCGCACGCTTGGTTTGCACCGGGCGCGCGTGCGGCACGGCCAAGTCGCGTACCCAAGAAGCAGCCCGCGTCTTCGAGGACGAGCCGGACCCGTTGCGTGCGCACCAGGGCGGCCGCCCTCCAGTCCGCCAGCCGCTGGGACCGTGCCGCCGCCCTGGCCGCGCTGTTTTACGACGACAACCAGTCCGACGACGGAGACTCCAGATGAAGATTCAGTACCTGCTGATCGTCGGGCAGGTCTCCGGGGAGGGCGCTGCGGTGGCGTGAACGCGGGCCAGGGCGCTCGTGTATCTCCAGGGACGCCCTGGCCCGCGCGCTGGTCGGGCGGGTTGTCAGTGGTAGGCGTGGACGACGGCGTGGCCCTTGCCGCGGCCGATCATCCACTTGTTCACCGGTGTGGTGATCAGGAACGCGACCCCGAACCCGCCCAGGAGGGCCGACCAGAACATAGCGTCGGAGAGGTGGGCGTCCATCGCGCCCGGGGTGAGGGCGATGATGCCGTTGTCGACGAACTCCATCACGGCGATGGAGACGGTGTCGGCGGCGAGTGCCACCTTGATCGCGGACCTGAGGTCCAGGCCGGCCCGGCGCACGGCGAACAGTGTGAACGAGTAGCCGAACAGGAACGCGAGCGTGATCGCGAGGACCATGGTCTGCACGTTGCCCCACATCAGCGCGGTGCCGATGACCATGCCGAGGATCTCGCCGATGGCGCACCCGGTCAGGCAGTGCAGCGTCGCCTTCGCCGCCATGCCCCAGGACACTCTCCCGTGGCCGCCGTGGGACATCGCGTGGTCGGCATGACCGTGGTGGCCCTCATGGGTGGTCTGGTCGTGCGCGGTGCCGGTGTGGTGAGCGCTGTGGTCCATGCCCTGCATCCCCATTCCCCTCGATAGCGCCCCGTCTTCGGGCCGCCTGCAGTCGTGAACGTTATACCCCAGGGGGGTATCTGCGCCAGAGGGTTTTCAAGCTTTGCTGACGGTCGGGTGGGTCACGGCCCGACCGTGTGACGCCTGTGGGTTCGTAGAGGTTGTCGGCGCCCCGAGGGGACCGGCGGTGCGCCTTGCGGTGATGTGGCGCATCGGTGGTGGCAGCAACAGCATGAGGTAAAGCGGGTCGGCACTTTCCAACAAGGCTGCGAACCAGATCCGGTCCTCCGGTGTGGGCATGCTCGCCTCGCAGAGGATCATGAACGCGTACGGGGTGACCTTCGCCGGCCTCCTTCTCCTGGGCGGCGCGCTGGGGGACCGCTACGGACGCAAGGGCGTCCTCCTCGCGGGCCTGGCCGTCTTCGCCCTCGCCTCGGGCGCCGTCCTGTGGACCGACGAAGTGAACCTGGGCATCGGGCTGCGCGGTCTGGCGGGAGTCGGAGCCGCCCTGGTCATGCCGATGACCCTGTCGATCATCACCCCGTCACCGAGGCGATCGTCGCCGCCCTCCCGCCCGCAAAACAGGGCGTCGCCTCCGCGCTCAGCGACCTCACCCGCGAACTCGGCGGAGTCCTCGGCATCGCCGTCATGGGCAGCGTCTTCAACACCACATACCGCTCCGACGCGGGAGACGCGGCGGTCGGCGGCCTGCCGGACGAGGCCGCCGACGCCGCGCGCGACTCCCTCGCGGGCGCTCTGCAGGTCGCCTCCGAGCTCGGCGGTCGCCTCGGGGCGCAGCTGGCCGACGCGGCCCGCGAGGCGTTCAACTCCGGAATGATCAACGCGCTGCTCGGCGGCATCGCGGTGGTCGTCCTCGGCGCGTCCGCCGCCGTAGCGCTGCTGCCACGTCGCGCCCGACCGCGGCCGGACGCCTCAGAAGTGAAGGACCCTCCGGCCACGTCACCGTGAGCCGTACCGGGAAGCGCGGTGCCGGCACGCCGCCCAGGCTCAGCGTTCCGGCGTGCAGCGCGGTCCGTAGTCTGAGGCGGTCAAGAGGGCCGTGAGCGCCTGCACAGGCGCTGCATAAAGCGGCAGAGACGTGTGGGCAGACGGTGTACTGCTGTCCAAGGCCGCCGTCCTCCTCGGATCTCCGATCTTCGCACTTCTGGCGCGTGTGCTGCTGACGCTGCGGGACAACACGTCCCGGCGGCTGTGCGAGGAGAAGCCCCTCGATGAGAACGCCGCCCCGTCTCCTGCGTCTCCCAGCAGGCCAATTCCATGCGACGCAGCACAAGGTCGCCCCGGACTGCCCGGATGAGGACCGCCTTGGTCAAAGAGGCGGGCCCCGGCGACCGTATTCGACAGTGATCCGCCCCCGGGCGCCGATGTGCCGTTGCTCCTCGCCCGGTCCGACAGCAGGGTGGCCGTCCTCACGGTCTCCGCCACGGCGGCGTACGAGCATGCGCATCCGACGGCCGTACCGACGTGTGTCTGGACGACGCGCTGTTCGGCGCCGTGGCTTCGGCCCGGTCGACAGATCCGGCGCGGCACTGCTGAGCGTCAGGACATGCCGGGCATGCCCTCCATGTCGTCGGACGAACCGGACCCGCCCGAGGTGCCGTCGGACGAACCGGAGCCGTCCGAGGACATCGCGGCCTTCTCTCCGGCGGGCGTGACCGCGTACCACTTGCTGTCCTTGGCCTGGCCCTTCATCTCACCGGCCTTGGCATCGCCCATGTAGCGGTACAGCGGCCGACCGGCGAGGGTGAGCTGCTTCATTCCGTCCGACCGGTCCATCGAGCCGACGAGGCTCTGCTCCATGCCCATCGCCTTGACGGAGTCCTGCGCCATGACCGGCATCCAGGTCTTCGCACAGTCACCGGTACACATCGACTTGGACGGGGACGCCTGGTCCATCTCGTAGCGGTAGAGGGTCATCCCCTTGTCGTCGGTGACGAAGGTACCCATGCCCTCCATCTCCTCGGTCATCAGCATGGAGGTGGTGGCCATCCCCATGTCCATGCCGTCCCCATCACCGTTGTCGGCCGGGGCGGAGGACGCGGGGGCCGAGGAGGCCGCGGCGGCATCGGAGTCCGTACTGGAAGAACTGTCCCCGGAGCTGCCGCACGCGGTCAGGAGGAGTGCGGAGGTGACGCCTGCGGCTGCGGCCAGGACAACACGTTGCCGGATCACGGAGGTTCCCTTCACTGAGCTCTGTTTCTACTTACTCACTTAGTACGTTGAAGCTCAGTGGACCGTTCAGTCACGGACGCCTCACATCACAAAGCCTTGCCCGCCGGCACACGGCCGTCGGAAGGCTCACGTCGGGTGCGTGGTGGTCAGGCCAGCGCGCTGCCCTTCTTCCACGCCTCCCAGTCGACGTTCCAGGCGCCGTAGCCGTTGTTCACGTCCACGGTGTCCGTGGACTTGACGACGGTCACGGGGTCGCCGTAGTTCACCCGGTCGTAGAACCACTTGGCGTTGGCGGTGCTCAGGCCGATGCAGCCGTGGCTGGCGTTGACCTTGCCGAACTTGCCCTCGTTCCACGGGGCGGCGTGGGCGTAGGTGCCCGAGGGGGTGAGCTGGACGTCCCACTTGACGGCGCCGAGGTCGTACGCCTCGGGGCCGAAGATGCCGACCGTGGCGGAGTTCATCCGGATCGTCGGGACCTTGCTGAGCACCACCATGGTGCCGTTCCAGGTCTCGAAGGTCTTCTTGCCCGTGGAGACCGGAAGGGTTTTGACGACCTTGCCGTTCTCGGCCACGGTCATCGTCTTCTTGACCACGTCAACCGTGCTGACGACCGACTTGCCGATGGTGAAGTCGATCTCGCGCTTCTGCGTGCCGACCAGGTCACCGTTCTTGAGGCCGACCAGGTCCATCCGCAGCTTCACTTTGGTGCCGGGCTTCCAGTACTCCTTGGGCCGGTAGTCGACGCGGTCCTTGCCGTCCCGGTCCTTCATCCAGCTCCACGCGCCCTCGACGGCCGGGGACGAGGTGACACTGAGCTTGCGCTCCACCGCCGCCTTGTCGTGGATCGCCTTGTTGAAGACGATCGACACCGGAAGGGCGACGCCGACGGTGGCGCCCTTGTCGACGTTGTAGGTGCCGACGAAGATCTCGTCCTTGCTGAGCGTCGTGAAGCTGCTGGTGCGGGTCGTCTTGTTGCCGTCGGACGCGGCGAGTTGGGCCTTGAGCGTGTAGGTGGTGCCGTACCCGGTGGTATGGGACGAGGTCCAGGAGGTGCCGTCGGACGACAGTGAGCCGTCGAGTGTCTTTCCGTCCCCTGCGGTGACGGTGACCGATGCCAGCTTTCCGTTGCTGGGCTGCACTGTGAGCGGCTCGCCGGGTATGACGTCCTTGCCGTCGGTGGCAGGGGAGACCGTGACGGCGGCCGACCCGTTCTTGCCGGAGTCCGCGTCCACCTCTGACCCCGGTTTCGAATCCGAGGCCGGCGATTCCTTCGAGGCGCCATTGGCGGCCTGGCTGCAGGCGGCCAGAGTCACGACCCCGGCCAGGGCGAGCGCCGCGAATCCCAGCCGCTTGCGCCGAGGCCGTCGCTCTGCGGGCTCCATGTGCCCCCGTCGGCTGTCCTGCACGGTCATCCTCCATCCAAGATGTAGCTAAGTGCTTTAGTAGACGAGTGCCGGGGGTACTCGGTTCCCGCAGTCGGGCTCGTGATTCAGGTGGCCTCCCCGCGGTGCGAAGCGGTGAGGGGCCCGTTGCAGACTCCCGCCAAGAACCTGAATCGCTTGATTGCGCGCCCGGAGGCGAGGCTCTGGCGACGCCCCGCCGGCCGTCGCCCAGCCGGTGCCCGGCGGCGGTCACGCTCGCCGAGTGGGCCTCGGTGTCGCCGAACAGTCAGTCGTAAGCGGCGCCGCCGCGTGCGGCGCTGCGGCTGCGCTGCACCGCGAGCGCCAGTCCGACGAGAACGGGCGCCCCCAGCAGTACCTCGGGCCACACGTCGAGCCACTAGCAGGGCCGGGCCGAGCGGGGCCAGGAACCACCAGCCGACCGGCGGGAACCAGGCGTAGAGAAGCGGTCCGCCGGCGACGGCGGCCGTCCCGGACCGGAGCGTAGGAGGGCTGGGGCGCGCGGCGCGCAGGGGACCGGCCTTCACGAAGGCACTGCGCAGACGTTCGCGGTGCGTAGTCGTCGTACGAGCACGTGGACCAGCAGCGCCACCGAGGCGACGGCGAGTACTGGTTGCAGCGGAGCGAAGTACGACAAGGCGCCGCTGACGCCGACGGCCAGCACCACGAGCTTGTTGCAGATCGGGCAGCCGACCGCGAAGGCGGACAGCAGGCCCGCGCCGAGGGCGCGAGCGGTCCGGGGACGCTCGGGCGGTCCGGCCTCGGGGGCGGGAGTTTCGGCCGGGCCGATGCGGACGTAGGTGGCTACCAGGAGCCCCTCCAGCACGGAACTGACCAGCCACACCGGGTAGTTCCACCACAACACTGGAGTCATCCGGGTGTAGAAGGGGGTCGGCACCACGCCCGTCGGCACGCCGATGACGAGTGCGGCGATCACCGTGACCGTTGCTGCCACCATCCATCTGCGGGCGGGCCAGGTGCGCATGAGGCTGCTCCTCGGGATCAGGCCGCCGACCGGACGGCGCGGCAAGCCGGGGAGCCTGGCAACGGCCTCCGGTCGGCGGCTGGCAGTCATGCTAAGGCACTAAATTAATTAGTAGCAATGAGGAGTGGATTCGGTGGTGGGGTGAGGTTCGATGACGGTCGCCGTGGGCAAGGCCGGTCATGCGTCACTGTCAGGGGTGCGTGTCGATCCGTCCGTGCAGCAGCAGGCTTCTGGTGCGCGCTGGCCAGGCGGGCTATGCCGTAGAAGATCGCGGCGAGAAGTGGGCCGCCGATCGGTATCGCTAGCGCGGCCATGGGGTCACGGGGGCAAGACCCGGTTCACAAGGTTTCGCGTGCGTCCTTCTGTGCGGCGCGCAGCTCGGCGATTTCCTTGCGCAGCTCGTCCAGCTCGAAGCGCGCCACGGGTGAGCCGACGGAGCTGCTTCGCCGTGATGCGTGCAGCCCTCCGCGCGTCATGAACCACATCATCAGGCCCATGCCGATCGGGCAGGCCAGGAGCAGCAACGGATAGAGGAACTGAGGCATGGGGGCCTCCCGGTGGGCCGCGGGGTGCTCATCGAACCCGCTCTAGCTACTAAGCAGTTTAGATAAGCAGGGGCGCTGGCGCCAGTCCGGGCGGCACTCGATCGCATTGTGTGACGGATCTGTCGCTCAGGGCGCCTCGGGGGCGGGGGTGGGTCTCGTTGGCTGTGGCGCGGTCGGCGAGGTCGATGGCCGGGTGTTCGTGTGTGGGTCAGAGGTGATGTGCTTGCCTTTATCTACTAAGGAGCTTAGCGTCTAGTTGGGTAGTCGACGCTCGATCTCCAGCGGCCGCCTTCTTTCGGCCCGCTGTGATCCCGCCCTCAAAGGACGTCACTGGTCACCGGTCACCGGTTGGGAGCTGGTCATCCCCGCACGGCTCTCCTTGCCTCAGGGAGGCTCGGGGTGACCGTATCGAATGGATAGGGGGAGGCGTGCGGTCAGCAGAGTCTCCACATCCATCGCCGTCGGCCGGCGGTGCCCTCGAAGATCTGATGCGGGAGCGGCTCGGCCGTGAGTGCGTGTATGTCCCGTCGTGCAGACTGGCCGTGTACTTGGCACTACGCCGCTGGTGCGCTCCTGGTGGAAGCGTGCTGATGTCGCCGGTCAACGACGACGTCATGGTGTTCGTCGTGCTGGCAGCCGGGCTGCGTCCCGTTATGGCGCCGGTGTCCCCTCGGGACGGGAATATCGACATTCGCGCGGTGCCGGAATCGACCTGGCGCAGTGTGGGCGCGGTGCTGACCACCAACGTCTACGGCATGCCGGACGGCGCGGACGAACTGCGCACTCGGTGTGACCGCATGGGCATCCCCCTCCTTGAGGACGCGGCACATGCGATCGGTACGACAGTGGGAGACCGCCCGATCGGCACCTTCGGAACAGCTGCGGCTTTCAGCCTGGGCAAGCATGCGAGGGCGACCGGTGGCGGATTCCTGGCGCTGGAGGACTCAGCCGACCGCAAGGCGCTGGAACAACTGCGTGATGAGTTGTTGGCGCCGCGGCAACTGCATCGGGACTTGGCGTACACGCTGCGCCCTGTCGCGCGCGCTGCGGTACAGCGGCTCCATCTGGTCCGACCCGTATGGAGGACCATGCGGACCCTGGGTCTGTTGGAACGCGAACGCTTTCGTATGGAGCTCCAAGAGCGGCACTTGCGGGAGGGTGTGGGCCGCAGTCCGGACCTGGGAACCTTCGACCGCTGGGTGCGAGTCGATCTGCACGGATACCGCAGGGAACACGGACGCGTTCTGCAGCGCACGCTGAGGTGGCGGATGAGTCGCCTGGACGCGGATCTGTCCCGGCGGCGTGAGGGGGCGAGGCTGCTGGGCGGCACCGTCTGGGCTGCCGCAGGTGTGCGGGACGCGGTCGCGGAGAGGGTGCAGGATCGCCACGTGCCGCCGTTGTTCCGCGTGCCCCTGATGGTGCGCGACCGGGACAGGCTGGTGGCACGTCTGGAGCGGTCCGGTGTCGTGATCGGGTACCTGTACGACCCGCCCTTGGACGACTTCGCCGGACCCGAGTTCGTGGAGCCGTCCCCGGCGCCTGAAGCGGCCCGCTGGTTCGCGGCGCACGCGCTGCCGGTGGACCCCCTCCTGGCGCGGAGGATGATGCGCCTGCTGCAACGGGAGGCTCCGCAGCCTGCGGCTCCGTTTCTGGGCCCGGCCCTCCGCGACCAGGCGCCGCGAGTGTGACTCCCGGCCGCCTGGGCCACGCCTCGCAGTTCTCATGCCGTTTGTCGGGCCGGGGCCACCGGGTCGAGCCCACGGTCTTCAGAGCAGGCGAGGCGGCGGGCCCGCCTTCGCTGGGCGGGCCCTGGCTGTGGCTCTGATGCCGTGTGGGCCCCGCCGCGCTCAGATCAGCTCAGTGACCGGTGTACTCGAAGATGTACAGCCCGAAGTCGCGGTCGGACGCCGCCACGTACACCTTCCCGGGGGGCACTGCCCGCCGGAGCCGGGAGCCCAGAACGAGGTGATGCCGGCCACCAACTGATCAGCACCGCGAAGGTACTTAGTGCGGTGATCGACCGTAAAGGTCTTTGACCTGATCTTGTTTTCCGGGAGTTGGGCTGAGCGCTGCAGGCGTCGGAGTCGTCGGTTAAGCGATGCGCGGCAGGTTTCCCGCGGGTCGGCAAGGTCTCCTGCGAACCGGCATGACGACCGCCGAGACACAGTTGGAGGGCTTCCGACAGGCTCGGGACTGAGCCGACGAGTCCGCGGGACGGGCTCGACACCGAGACGCCCGGCCTCATCGGGCCGGGCGTCTCAGCCGAAAGTGCCTACCCTTGCGCTCACTTGAAGGACCGCAGCCGCAGGCTGTTGGTCACCACGAACACCGACGAGAAGGCCATCGCGGCGCCCGCGATCATCGGGTTGAGCATGCCGGCGGCGGCGAGCGGCAGGGCAGCGACGTTGTAGCCGAAGGCCCAGAAGAGGTTGCCCTTGATGGTGGCGAGGGTCCTGCGGGAGAGGCGGATCGCGTCCGCCGCCACCCGCAGGTCGCCCCGAACGAGGGTGAGGTCGCCCGCCTCTATCGCCGCGTCCGTGCCGGTGCCCATGGCCAGGCCCAGGTCGGCGGTGGCGAGGGCGGCCGCGTCGTTGACGCCGTCGCCGACCATCGCGACCGAACGGCCCTCGCCCTGCAGCCGCTTGACGACGTCGACCTTGTCCTCGGGCAGGACCTCGGCGATCACCTCGTCGATGCCCACGGAACGGGCGACCGACTCGGCGACGAGCTGGTTGTCACCGGTCAGCAGGACGGGCTTCAGGCCGAGCGCGCGCAGTTCGGCCACCGCCTCGGCGCTGGTCTCCTTGACGGCGTCGGCGACGGTGAGGACGCCGCGCGCCTCGCCGTCCCAGGCGACGGCGGCCGCAGTACGCCCCTCCGCCTCCGCGGCGGCCTTGGCCTCGGCCAGCTCGCGGGGCAGCTCGATGACCCTCCCCCACTCTCGACTTCGCTCGAGCGGGGGGACCCCCATCGCGAGGAGCTTCTCGCGGCCGACGAGTACGGCGTGCCCGTCGACGACGCCCTGGACGCCGAGGCCGGCGACGTTCTCGAAGTTCTCCGGCACTGGCAGGCTTCCAACCCGCTCAGCGGCACCGGCCGCGATGGCCTGGGCGATCGGGTGCTCGGAGGCGTGCTCCAACGCGCCCGCCAGCCGCAGCAGTTCATCCTTGTCCACGCCCGATGCAGGGAACACGTCCTGAAGCTGCATCCGGCCCGTGGTCACCGTGCCGGTCTTGTCCAGGACGACGGTGTCGACACGGCGGGTGGACTCCAGGACCTCGGGCCCCTTGATGAGGATGCCGAGCTGGGCGCCGCGACCGGTGCCCACCATCAGGGCGGTCGGAGTGGCCAGACCCAGCGCGCACGGGCAGGCGATGATCAGGACCGCGACGGCGGCCGTGAAGGCGGCGGTGGCGTCACCCGTGGCGAACAGCCAGGTCAGCAAGGTGCCGAGGGCAAGGAGGATGACCACGGGGACGAAAACCGAGGAGATCCGGTCGGCGAGGCGCTGCACCTCGGCCTTGCCGTTCTGCGCGTCCTCGACGAGCCGTGCCATCCGGGCGAGTTGGGTGTCCGCGCCGATCCGAGTGGCCTCGACGACCAGGCGGCCGCCCGCGTTCACAGTCGCGCCGGTGACGGCATCGCCCACTGTCACGTCCACCGGCACGGACTCGCCGGTCAGCATGGAGGCGTCCACCGCCGAGGAGCCCTCGACGACGGTCCCGTCGGTGGCGACCTTCTCTCCAGGGCGTACGACGAAACGGTGGCCGACGGCCAACTGCGCGACCGGGATACGTACTTCCTTGCCGCCCCGCAGCACCGCGACGTCCTTCGCGCCCAGCTCCAGCAGCGCCCTCAGCGCCGCACCCGCCTTGCGCTTGGACTTCGCCTCCAGGTAGCGCCCGGCGAGGATGAACGTGGTCACCCCGGCCGCGGCCTCCAGGTAGATGGCGGAGGAGCCGTCCCCGCGGGAGATGGTGAACTCGAAGCCGTGCCGCATGCCCGGCATCCCGGCGTGCCCCCAGAACAGCGCCCACACCGACCAGCCGAGCGCGGCGAGCGTACCGATGGACACCAGCGTGTCCATGGTCGCGGCGCCGTGCCGGGCGTTCGTCCAGGCGGCCCGGTGGAAGGGGAGGGCGCCCCAGACCACGACCGGAGCCGCCAGCGTCAGCGACAGCCACTGCCAGTTGTCGAACTGCAGGGCCGGGACCATCGCCATCAGGACCACGGGCACGGTGAGCACCAGCGACACGTACAGACGCTGCCGGAGGGACAACAGTTCGCCGTCGACCGCCGGAGTGGTCTCGCCCTCGATTGGTTCAGCGGTGGCGGACGCGGGCGGGGGCGGCTCCTCGGCGGTGTAGCCGGTCTTCTCGACGGTGGCGATGAGGTCGGCGACGTCGATGCCGTCCGTGTAGGAGACCTTCGCCTTCTCGGTGGCGAAGTTGACGGTCGCGGTGACGCCGTCCATGCGGTTGAGCTTCTTCTCGATACGGGCCGCGCACGACGCGCAAGTCATGCCGCCGATCGAGAGCTCGACCGCGGAGGGGGGCGCGGGAGCCGTGTCGGGGACAGCCTTCTCGGGAGCCGTGCTGGTCATAGGCGTATCTCCAGGGGGAGGCCGGGACATACGGCGTCCGTATCAGCGGAGCGGTACGTCCCGGCGCGGGAGGAATTCGCGTGTTCGGGGCCGTGGGCCCGAAGGAGGTCGTCAGGCGCGGCCGACGAGCTCGTAGCCGGCCTCGTCGACGGCGGTGCGGACGGCTCCCTCGTCGAGCGGTGCGGCGGAGGTGACGGTGACCTCGCCGGTCTTGGCGACGGCCTTGACGGCGCTGACGCCGTCCAGTGCGGATATCTCCTGGGAAACTGCGCCCTCGCAGTGACCGCAGGTCATGCCGGACACCTTGTAGGTGGTGGTGACGCCGACGCCCTGGACGTCGACCGTGGCGCCGGAACCGCAGGAGCCGCAGCAAGAGCCGGAGCTGGAGTTCGTCTCGGTGGTCATGGCTACTTCCTCGGAGTGTGGGTGCGTGGGTTGCTTTTCGGGAGGGGCGTGGTCCCCGGCCCCGCCCGTGACGTCGACACTATACCCCCTAGGGGTACTCTGTCACCTGTGGTGGCGTACACGCTGTTTGTGCGGCCGAGGCCCTTTCTCGTTAACCTGCTTAGTAGACGTCGTGACCTGCGTGCGCAGGAACCCGGTGGCCGCCTGTCTCTGCTCGAGCGCGGTGCGCTCGCGGGCGGCCTGCCGGCCTGGACAGCGGAGGATTCTCGTGGCTGCTCGCCGAGCCGGTGCTGGACTGGACCGGGCGGTCGTGCTCGATGCGGCCCGGGAGGGGGCGAGCGGTACGGGACCGGCCGCGGCCGAGGTCTTCTCCCGCTCCACGCAGCACGCGGGCCTGCTGGGGCCGGTGCACGCGCTTGGCCCCTGGCGCGGTGTCCTATTGGGCAGCGACGACTCGACCGGCCTTCATGCGGCCATCATCAGCAGCATCGCGGACATGGTTCCGCCCATGCCGATGTGGGCTGCCAGTGCCGCGTCCGGCGCGGCCCCGAGCTTGCGGCGCCGTCCGTGGCCTGACCGCTGGCCCGTCCTGGTCCTGTCCCACACCGAGAGCGTCAGCGACGCCAGGTAGACGAGCACCGTGTCCGGCATGGCGAGCAGCCAGCGGCTCCAGCCTCCCCGGGAGTCGGCACCCCGGCCGTCCCGCCTGGTGCCCCGAACCCTTGCCCACACGGACGCACCGATCGACAACAGGAAGTAGACGGCGAGAGCCGCGATCACGAAGCGCCACAGGGAACCGGACCCGGCGGAGGAGCCGGCGTCGGCCGCGGCATTCGTCATGCCCGGCATGTCCATCCCGTGCATGGACCCCATGTCATGCATGGACCCCGCCCCATGCATGCCCTCCATGCCCTCCATCTCGTGCGTGCCCGTCGCGTCCGCCGTGTTCTCCATGCCCGGCATGTGCGCCATGGAGTGCCCGCCGCCCAGCGCCAGCACTGGACCGGACGACGTGCTCGTCATGGCCAGCGTCATGATCACCATGCCGAAGCTGCCGACGATCAGGTGCACCCAGTGACGGCCGTGCTTCCACCCGCCGACGCGCGTGTGCCTGACCGCCATCGCCACGCCCCCGAGCCCGAGGATGCCGAAGGCCACCGCCCACCACATGCCGTAGCCCGCGTACCAGCTGACCGTCGCCGGCAGGGCCATGGCCGCCATACACAGCCCCATCAGCAGGTCGCCGCCCGCCGCGAACCGGGTCTCACCGCTGGTGGTCACCAACCGGACCGCGCTGACCGCGGCCACCAGGACAGAGACCAACGCGATGGCCCAACTGAGCGCGAGGATTCCCATCTTCACCTTCCCGTTCGTCCGAGCTGGCGGGCCTGCGCTGCCGACGCCGCCTCGTCGTACGGAGCACCGCGTGGGGCGCTACCTGGGCATTGACTGCTAGTGCCCTTAGTACGTTTCGGAGTCGGAGGGTGTTCAGGTGGCCGGTGGGATTGCGTACCGCGATCCGGTCGACGGCTTGGAGGAGCACCGGAAACCGCCTGCGGCCGGACAGTCTCAACCGAAGTCGTTGACCTGGTCGACCGTCGAAGGACCGGTGGCCTGCCACTCCTGCGCGCTCAGCAGGCGGGTCCGCTCGGCGAGCCGGTGCAGGGCAGCGACGGCGCCTCGGTCGAGGGGTGCACCGCTGTAGCCGACGTAGGCGACCACGCCGGGCGTCGGTTCCCAGGCCAGTACACCGTTGCCGCCGAGCTCGGACGAGATGACCGCGGGCTTGCCGCGCACGGTGCCGGAGGGCTGTGCGTCTGAGGCGTACAGCAGGTCCTCTATGCCGCCGCAGCGGGCAACGCCGGTGAAGGTCAGGCCGCGGGACAACTCGCCGGCCTCACCGACTTCGCCCGATCCGTAACGGGGCCTCGCGCAGATAGTGCGGGCGTGCTGGGCCCGTGGACGCCACCGAGAGTCCGGAGGGCGGCCTGACCTGGGGACGCCCGGATGCGACCGTGGTCGCGGTGGCGATCTCCACGAGCTGCGACCGCGGCAGGTCACCGCGGACCCGTGCGTACGAGTCCGCGAGCGGCCAGACGATCTCACCGTCACGGGCCCAACCCTCTGCGCCACCGATCCCGACCGCGCGGCCGGCCCGAGGCTTTGAGACGGGGAACGTCACCACCGCGCCACTGCGGCCCAGCGAGCCGTCCGAACGCCGCACCGTCACCGTCCACGGACCGGCATTCGCCGTCCGGTCGTGCCGGTTCAGCGAACCCCGGCCCAAGGCGACTCCTGTGATCACCAGGCCGGGTGTCTCGTCCCAGGTGTCGGCACCGTCCGGACCGTCCGGGAAGGGGGTGTCGGTCGACGACGCCGGCGACGGGGGCCTCTGAGGTGCCGTTGACGGCGAGGTGTCTTCCCCAGCCACGACGATGAGGCTCACCACAAGCGCCGCGATCGTCACGACGGCCACCGCCGCCACGATCAACCAACGCGGCGGTCTCCACGGTGGCCGCTCCGGGCCGCCGCTGAGAATCTCGCTCATGCGCGTAGCCTCCTCCCTGGACGGACAGGCGTACGGCACGGGATGGCACCAGCGTCCTGAGCCCATCATGGGCGGACCGGCAGCCATGCCCGTGGTCACGACGTGTCGCGCAGCCGACGCGCCCGCGCGAGACGTCTGTTGGGCGCGCTTTACGAAGCACCTTCATGTCTTGTGTACACCGCCCGCTGCTCATCGGTTCCATCCCGGACGGAGGCGCACGGCCACATCGAAGTGAGGGGGAGACGGATGTCCTCGTAGGTTGTATTGGCGGCTTCCGGGCCACCCCTCCGGGGGCTGCGCCGTCAGGCGATGCCGCGCGAGGTCTCTTCCCTCTCCTTTGGTGATCTAAGGGTTTTCGTAGATGACCGGTCGGAACGTTCTGTTCCCTCGACTCTCGGGGTGCCTCACGTACCGGATATGGCATGTGCCAGACTCGACCCGTGGCTACTAACAATTTTCGTAGTCTCGCCGATCCTCCCACGCAAGGCGATTCCCCTACGAGCGAATTCGCGCCGCAGGCCGGCGAGCCCAAAGGGCTCGATCCGGCCGGCTGGCTGCGGTGGGGCTGGCGTTCGCGCCCTAGGAGGGGCGGCAGCCCGCCCAGGCCGCGGACTTCCGCAAGCGCTACCCGGATCTCGCCCCGCTCCTCGACAAGCTCGGCTTCTTCGACGTCTACGCGTCGCCCTGGTTCGCCGCCGTCTACCTGCTGCTCTTCATCTCGCCGGCCGGCTGCACCGTGCCGAGGACTCCGCAGTACGTACGAACCCTGCGGTCCCGTCCGCCGAGACCCCCAGCCGTCTGGACCGCCTGCCGCAGCACGCCGTCTGTGGCGTCCGCCGACCGGGGCGAGGTGCTGCTCACCGCAGGGGACCTGCTGCGACGTCGACGCTTTCGGGTCGCCGTCCGTATTCGATCATCGCCGTCTGACTGCTCGCCTTCGTCGCCGCCTGCGCCGAGTGGGCGCTCGGTGGCAGTGCCAAAGTCGTTCGCGTATCCGCTGCCGCCTCGTCGGCACAACGGACTCCGGTTGCGCCCTCACTCGGCCGGGCGAGGAGCGTGGCCGTGGACGGTGCGACAGGAAGCAGCACGCAAGTGCTGGCACCGCCCGCGGCCACGTCTCCGGAAGAACACCGAACCCCGGCGGGGCGACGGCCCTGGCGCGGCCGTTGACAGCTGGAGGGCTGCCGACCCGATAAAGAGCTCATCGCTGTTGAGGCCGTAAGGTGTTCCAGTACTCAGTACCCCCTGGGGGTAGGATGCGACTCCGGTGACCAGTCAGTACGGCACAGGTGGCAAACGCATGGCGATACGGGCAGCTCACAGCGGCGGCGGCATGGCCGTCCGCTGGGCGTACGGGGTGTTCCTCACTCTGTCCGTCGCGCTGGCCGTGCTCGTCCACCACGAGACGTCCATGACCTCCATGGCCTCAATGACCTCCATGGCGTCCATGACGGCCGCGTCGCCCACGTCGGCCTCGGCTCCCATGCCGGCTCCCGCCCACGCCGCTCATTCCATGGCGGGCGCGGCCCATGCGATGGCGGGCGAGGCGGCACCCTCCGCCTCGGAATCATCCGCGCACGGCGTTGATTCCGGCGCTTGTGCGATGCCTGGCATGCAGCACTGCACCACGGCGAGCGTCGGTTCCGTACAGCTGGCCGCGCCAGGCCAGAGCACGTTCGACCCGCCCGCGGACCTGGAGCGTGCCGCGGAAGCCCGTGTCCCCGCCAGTGCGGTCGGCCGTGCCCCGCCCGATCTGTCCGTCCTCTCGCAACTGCGCATATAGGCCGCGCCGGGCGGCGCGCGATGTGCCGTCCCTCCGCGACCACATCGGCAGTTTCGACACAGAGGACAACCACGTAATGAACAGCATCAACCGCCGCTCCGTCCTGCTCGCCGGGCTGGGAGTCGCAGGCGCCGGGGCACTCGCCGCCTGCACCAGCGCGAGCGGCTCCGGCAGCGGCACCGCCCTGATCAACCCCAACGCCTCGGCGGTCGCCGCCACCGAGAAGAAGCGCAAGGGCACGGGACGTCAGCAGAAGGTCACCCTGACCGCCGCACCGGCCGTGATCGACCTGGGCGGCGGGATCATGCCCAAGACCTCGGCCTTCGACGGCCGTACCCCGGGCAAGGAGGTCCGGCTCTCCGTCGGCGACACCCTGGTCGCCGAGCTGTCCAACCAGCTCCCGAACAGGACCGCCACGTCCATCCACTGGCACGGCATCGCGCTGCGCAACGACATGGATGGCGTGCCGCCCGCCACCCAGACCGCCGTCCGGGCCGGCTCCACCTTCACGTACAGGTTCATCACCGACGCGCCCGGCACGTACTTCTTCCACCCGCACGTCGGTGTCCAGCTCGACCGCGGCCTGTATGCCCCGCTGATCGTCGAGGACCCCAGGGAGCCGCTGTCGTACGACGACGAGTGGGTCGTCCTCCTCGACGACTGGGTCGACGGCGTCACCGGCACCCCCGACGAGGTCTTCGCCGAGCTCAAGCAGGGCATGGGCGGCATGGCGGGGCACGACATGGGGGAGAGCAGCCCCAGTTCCAGCTCCAGCTCCAGCGGTATGGAGGGCCACGACATGGGGGACATGGGCGGGATGGACATGGGGGACTCCGACTCCGCGTCCCCGTCGGCCTCCGCCTCCTCGTCCGGCGGCATGTCGATGAAGTTCATGCTCATGGGCGCCGAGAGCGACCTGCTCGGCGGCGACGCCGGTGACGTGAAGTACCCGCACCACCTGATCAACGGCCGGGTGGCGACCGACCCGGACGTCTACACCGGCAAGCCCGGCAAGAAGGTACGGCTGAGGATCATCAACGCGGGCGGGGACACCGCCTACCGCCTCGCCCTCGGCGGCCACAAGCTGACCATCACCCACACCGACGGCTTCCCGGTCCAGCACCAGGAGGTGGACGCCCTGCTGGTCGGCATGGGTGAGCGCTACGACGTCCTCGTCACCCTCGGGGACGGCGTCTTCCCGCTCGTCGCAGTGGCCGAGGGCAAGAACGCAAACGGGTTCGCGCTGGTGCGCACGGGCTCGGGGAGCGCCCCGAAGGCGACCGTCCGCCCGAAGGAACTGAACGGCATGATCATGACGGCCTCCCAGTTGCGCGCCGCAGACGACGTACGGTTGGAGACCGCCAAGACCGACGTGACGCACCAGCTCAAGCTGACCGGCGGCATGGACAAGTACAACTGGGCCATCAACGGCAAGCCCTTCGACATGGCCAACCCCGAGGCGAACCCGATCATGATCGAGGAAGGTCAGCGCGTACGGTTCGACTTCGTCAACGACACCGACATGTGGCACCCGATGCACCTGCACGGCCACACGTACCAGCTCGGCGACTCAGGGCCGCGCAAGGACACCGCGATCGTGCTGCCCAAGAAGAAGCTGTCCGTCTTCTTCGACGCCGACAACCCGGGCCAGTGGATGCTGCACTGCCACAACGCCTACCACGGCGAGGCCGGGATGATGGCCAACGTGGCCTATCCGGCCTGACCTTCACATCCGTTCATCTCGCGCCGTCCGGGCGGGCCCATCGGCTGGCGGTGGGTGCGTCCGGACGCGACGGGCGGAGTTGGCTCCGCTAAATTCATTAGTGCATTGATCGTAGTCGGCGCCCGAGTGGTTACGGCGAGATGTCACCCTCATGGGGATCGGTTTCAGGGACGGACCCCACCGGCTCTTCCCGCCTGCGCTGCCGCCGCTCCCTCCATATCAACTCTGCTATGAGGATCACCACAAGGATCGCTACCAGGGCCATCGTGAGGGCGTTGATGGTGGAGATCCCTGACAGGAACCCGTCTTCCTCCTTGACGTCCGAAGCGATGTGAATGGTGCTGGTGATGCTGCTCGGGATGTAGGTGTCGCTGTATCCGGTCATGTCCCCCTCCTGATCCCCCGCTGTCAGGGGTGTGCAACACCTACGTTACCTGAGAGAATCTAAGGTTCTTAGTAGATGTTGCTGCTCTCCAGCGCGCGTCTCAGTGGCTGTGTCCGGTTTCCGTGTGGTCGGCCTCGGCCTCGGCGTCGGTTGACGCGCTCGTCTCTGGTGTCGCGGATTCCGTGTCGGAAGTCGGGGACTCCTCTGTGGTGGCGTGCTCGTCGGACGTCTCGGTGCCCTCCCCGTGGCTGTGTCCGCTCTCTTCGGACGGCACCGCGAGCCACGGCAGACGGGGCAGCTGCCGAGCCCGCGTACGGGCTCGCGGCGGGGCTGTGGCCGTCCGTTCCGTGAGCGCGGCGTGATCATAGCGAGTCCGGACGACGCTGCGCCGTCGGCTTCAAGATCTTCCGCTCGCCTGTGGCGCCCCTTCCAGTACCCCGGCTTCGGCGCTCCTGGACGTTCTTGGAGTCATACGCCGCGCCGCTGGAGAGACACTGTGCATTGACATAGACAGACTGTATCGATAAAGCTGGTCATTGTCATGAGGTCCGGATGGCGATCCGGAGGCCCCGACGCGACGGGAAAGGACATCGGCATGGCCGGCTCACTCCATCACCCTCACCACCTCCACCCCGGCTCTGGGAAGGAGTCACCCGAGCCTGACGACCTGTACGCCGAGCCGCCGCCCTGGGACATCGGACGACCGCAACCGGCATTCCTAGCTCTCGCCGAGGCGAGTGCCGTCCGGGGCCGGGTGCTGGACGCCGGTTGCGGGACCGGTGAACACGCACTCATGTGTGCCGGGCTCGGCTTGGATGCCACGGGCGTCGACCTCGCCTCCCGGGCCCTGCGCACCGCCGAGGACAAGGCGCGCGAGCGGGGCCGTACGGCCCGGTTCCTGCACTGGGATGCCCTGAAGCTGGCCGACCTGCGGGAAACCTTCGACACCGTGCTCGACTGCGGCCTCTTCCACCTCTTCGACGGCGACGACCGCGCCGCCTACGTCGACAGCCTGCGGGCCGCGATCCGCCCAGGCGGCCGGTACTTCATGCTGTGCTTCAGCGACCGGCAGCCCGGCGAGTGGGGACGGGTGCACAAGCTCACGCGAGCTGAGATCGAGGCGTCCTTCGCTGACGGATGGCGGATCGATTCCATCGAGCCCAGCACGATCGACATCACCACCGACCCGGACGACATCCGGGCCTGGCTCGTCGCCCTCACCAGGATCTGAAACCCGTGAGCGGCCGGGAAGGGAACGCCATGCTGACCGCGGAAGCCCGCGTCGAGACCGAACGCGCGAGCCGCTACCTCGACCAACTCTGCCGGCACGCCCAGCAGATGAAAGGCCACCCCCACTATCGGCAGGGCGGTCACGACGGCGATGACACACACAGGCGCCCTTCGGTCCAGCACGTCGAATGGACCGACACCGACGGGACCGTCCGCCTGAGCCTGGGCCGGTGGACCTTGCGGGCCACTCCGGACGCACTCGTGCTGCACGTCGAGGCCACCACCGAGGAGGATCTGCAAGGGATGCGGGATCTCATCGGGGCACGCGTCGAAAAGGTCGGCAGGCGCGACCACCTGACGGTGGCCTGGCGACAGCCGCCGGAACCGCCCGGCGCTCTCCCCGGCGCGGGAGACCAGGCCGACACCCCGCGCCCGAAGGGGCACGGCAACAAGGGACACGTCAACGCGGGCGGCACGAGCCGCCGGTGGACCGTCCGGGCGGTCATCGGAGCCGTGGCGCTGCTGGCCGTCGCGCACCTGGTGCTGGGCGGCTCCGTGCTGGCGGCCTCGCAGTGGCTGGGCTGGGGCGCCGGTGCCGTCGTCGCGGCAGTCGTCCTCGTGAAGGTCGTCGGGATGGGCGGTTTCGTGGCCCACCACCGCCGCAGGCGCACCCGGTGACGTGGACGCGCGGGATCGCAGCCGACCTCGCCTCGGGGGCATTGAGGTGATGTGGGCGACGCAGCGTTCGCCGGGGTTTCTGGCCGATGACGTCGACGGCCGCTGCTGACCACCGTCGGCGGACAACCCCGACCGACTGCGCTCGGTAGCCTCCTTCGCCCACCTGTGCGGCGCCGCCCCACCGCCACCGCCTCAACCGCGGCGGGTGACCGCCAGGCCAACCGCGCCCTGCACACCAGCGTGCTGGTCCGCATGCGCCACGACTCCCGCACCCGCGCTTAAGTCACTCGCCGCACCGCCGAAAGTATGAACTGTTCACGCTTTTCGCAGTTCGTGCCCCGGCCGAGGGGGGATTGGCCAACAGCGCCCCGATCAAGGGCAGGCCACCGCGCGCGTCTCCCCGCGGACGGCTCGGATGAGGGCGCCGATTTCGTCCTCGGTGTTGTAGTAGTGGACCGATGCCCTGAGGACCTCCTTGAGGCCGCGGTCGTCCATGTCCAGGCGGGTGGAGGGCGTCCGGGACACGCTGATGTTGATTCCCTGTCCGGCCAGGGACGACTTCACCCGATCCGCGTCGACGCCGTCCACCGTGAAGGTGGTGATGCCGCAACGCTGGACACCCAGATCTCTGACGCGCACGCCGGGGAGCTCCGCGAGTCGGCCCCGCAGCGACTCCGCGAGTGCGGTGACACGCGTCTGGATCCGGGGCAGTCCCCACCCGAGGGCATGGTCGATGGCGGCGCCCAGGCCGAGCTGAGCGGCGTAGTTGGCCTCCCAGGTCTCGAACCTGCGTGCGTCCGGCCGCATTTCGTACCGGTCACGCGCCGTCCAGGTGGCGGCGTGCAGATCGAGAACCGGCGGGACGAGCTGGTCGAGTACGGCCCGGCGCACATAGAGCAGTCCGGTCCCGCGCGGTCCGCGCAGATACTTGCGACCGGTGGTGGAGAGCAGGTCGCAGCCGATCTCCCCGACGTCGACGGCGAGTTGCCCCACCGACTGGCAGGCGTCGAGGAGGTACAGCGCCCCTGCCGCACGGGCGATCTTGCCGACCTCGGCCGCGGGATTCACCAGGCCCCCGTTGGTGGGGACATGGGTGACCGAGATGACCCGGACGCGCTCGTCCACCGCCGCCCTCAGGGCGTCGACCGAGATCTGTCCGTACTCGTCGTTGGGGATGACGTCCACCTGGACCCCGTACCGCTCGGCGACCTGGAGGTACGCGATGAAGTTGCTGCCGTACTCGGCCATGCTGGTCAGGACGCGGTCTCCGCGGCGGAACGGGATGCCGTAGAACGCCATGTCCCAGGCGCGGGTGGCATTGTCGACCAGTGCGATCTCCTCGCGGTCGCAGCCGAGGAGCCGCGCCGCGGAGTCGTACACCGACTCGATGCTCTCGGCGGCGTGAGCGGCTGCCTCGTAGCCACCCATGTCCGCTTCCAAGTGTAGGTGGCGGGTGGCCGCTTCGACGACCTGCCGGGGCATCAGCGCGGCGCCGGCGTTGTTGAAGTGCACCACCTTGGTGCATCCCGGGGTGTCGGCGCGCGCCCGGGCGATGTCCTCAGACGAGTAGTCCGAGTAGTCCGGGTGGTCGCTGTGCCACGCGGGCTGCCGTACGTTTCGTGTGGCCGTCAACTCACGTGCTCCCATCGTGTCGGCTTCTGTGGCCCTTCCTCCACGGCCTCCGGGCCTGGCGCATCGTGCGCGACGAGGCGCAGGAACGCCTTCGCGCGAGGGTGGACCGGATGGTTCAGGAAGTCCTGCGGGCGTCCCGATTCGAGGACGACACCGCCGTCCATGAAGACCACCCGGTCGGCCACCTCCCTGGCGAACTCCACCTCGTGGGTGACGACGACCATCGTCATGCCGTCGTGTGCGAGTTCGCGCATCACTTCCAGGACCTCCGCATGCAGCTCGGGATCGAGTGCCGAGGTCGGCTCGTCGAAGAGGACGACTTCCGGTTCCATGGCCAGCGCCCGGGCGATGGCGACCCGCTGCTTCTGGCCGCCGGACAGCCGCGAGGGGTACTCGGCGGCCTTGTCGGTGAGGCCGACCCGGTCGAGCAGTTCCCTGCCCAGCGCCACGGCGGTGTCCTTGGGCATACGCCGCACGGAGAGCGGTCCTTCGATGACATTGCCCAGGGCTGTCATGTGAGGGAACAGGTTGAACTGCTGGAACACCATGGCGGTACGGTGCCGGATCGTCCGCACCTTCCGGACGCGCTCCCGCCTGCGCACCGCGCCGCCGCACTCCACGGAGCAGCCGCAGACGGCCACCGTGCCGGCGTCGGGCTCCTCCAGCAGGTTCATACAGCGGATGAGCGTGGTCTTGCCGGAGCCCGAGGGCCCCATCACCACGACCACCTCCCCGCGAGCCACGGTGAGGTCGACGCCCTTCAGCACTTCGAGGGCTCCGAACCGCTTGTGCAGGCCGCGTATGTCTATCTGGTCCGGCCGGTTCATGCGTACGCCCTCCCCAATCGGCGCTCCAGAGCGCCTTGGCCCACGGACAGCAGGGTGTTGATCAGCCAGTAGGCCGCACCTGCCACGAGAAACGCCTCCATGTAGCGGAACGTCGAGCTGCCGATGCTCTCCGCGGCCCTGGTGAGCTCGACGACGGTGACCGCGGAGGCCAGCGAGGTGTCCTTCATCAGCGCGATGAACCGGCTGCCGATGGGAGGCAGGGCGACCCGCATCGCCTGCGGGGCGACGATCCGGCGAAGCATCCTCCAGTACGGCATGCCCATCGAGTGGGCCGCCTCCCACTGCCCGTGGTCGACGGCGATGATGCCGGCACGGAAGTTCTCGCTGAGGTAGGCGGCGGCGTACACCGTGAGCGCGAGGATCGCCGAGGGGACCGGCTCGATCATGATGCCGATCTGCGGGAGACCGTAGTAGACCAGCATGATCTGGATCAGCAGTGGTGTCCCCCGGAATACCGACACGTACGCGATGGCGAGACCCTTCAGAAGCCGGAACCGGGAGATCCTGGCCAGTCCCACCAGCGCGCCGAGGGCGCATCCGAGGACGAAGGACACCACTCCGAGCATCAGGGTGATGCCCATGGCGCTGAGGAGTTCGGGGAAGTCCTGGACGATCAGATCCATGGCTGTTTTCCTCCTCTCCGTCAGCCCGCTTGGTCCGCGGGCAGGTCGCGGAGCTCTTCGGCCATGTCGAGTCCGCCGAGCCAGCGGCGGGAGATGGCCGACAGAGTGCCGTCGTCGATCATCTCGCCCAGGGCCTTGTCGACCTTCTGCTTGAAGTCCTTCTGGCCCTTGCGGAACGTCATGCCGTTGACCTCGGTCTCCAGCAGTGCTCCCGTGGCCTTGACCGGCAGGTTGTTCTTGTCGGCGAGATAGGCGCCCTGGAACTTCGAGACGAGCGCCGCGTCGGCCCGGCCCCGCCCGACGTCCGTGAGCGCGAGCGTGGCGTTCTTGTACGTCTTGATCTGCGCGCCCGGGATCTTCGTACGGGCGTAGTCGGCCTGGGTGGTGCCTTCCGTCACCGCGATGCGTTTACCGCGCAGGGAGGGGAGGCCAGTGACGGACGTGTTGTCCTCGCCCACGAATACGGAGACGCCGTTGACCTCGTAGGGACGGGAGAAGCCGACCTGCTTCTTGCGCTCGTCGGTGATCGTCTGGCCCGAGATGACGATGTCGAACCGGTTGGCCTGCACACCGCCGATGAAGCTGCCGAAGTCGGATCCGATGAACTCGACCTTGTCGATGCCGAGTCGCTCGGCCAGCTCATGCGCCACGTCGACGTCGTAACCGGCGGGCTTGTTGTCGTCGAGGAAGTTCCACGGCGGGTTCGCCTCGGTGAGTGCGACTCGCAGGGTGTCCTTGGAGCGTGCCGTGTCGAGGGTGTTGGCGGAGGAGCCGGCCGAGCAGCCGACGGTCAGCACCGTGCCGGAGACGAATACTGCCGCAAGTCGACGACGTCGGGAGGAGGTCGGAGTGATGAACACGATCGCGGTCCTTCCTGCGCAGCAGTCGGGGCCTTACGCGATGGCATGAAGCCGGCCCGTCTCGATGACGGGTAAGTCGCGTGTGGGGGCAGGGTGGAGGACTGCGGCTGATCGGAGGTTAGGGGCGCATCCGCAGAGTGCGCCTTACTGTAGAAAGACGTCAAGTACCCCCGTGGGGTATTTACGTGGAGGTAACAACGGTGCGATCGCCCTTTGTTGGCCCACGGGACGTCAAACGGTCTTTCGGGAACATCTCGGCGCCCGGCCGGACTGTCGCCGAGGACGCCCCAGGCCGGCCCCCAACTCCCCGGACAATCAGTCCTCTTCTGCGATGCGGGGCTTGAGGGCCCACTTCTCCTCTATGTGGCCGTACCGCCAGATCAGCAGCGCGGCGGCCCAGGTGACGACGAAGAGCAGGACGACGGCGTACCCGACGCTGTTGAGGTCGATGCGACCGATCCACTCCCAGAACGTGCCGTGCAGAGAAAGCTTCTCCGCGGCGATCGACAGCAGCTCGACCGTGCCGATGAGCAGTGCGGCGGCGACCGACAGGCCGGTGATGGTGATGTTGTAGAAGACCTTGCGGACCGGGTTGGAGAAGGCCCAGGAGTACGCGAAGTTCATGAACGAGCCGTCGATCGTGTCGAGCAGGCTCATCCCGGCCGCGAACAGCACCGGCAGGCAGAGGATCGCGTACCAGGGGATGCCGGCGCCTGCCGCGCCCGCCGCCAGGAAGAGGAGTGAGACCTCGGTGGCGGTGTCGAAGCCGAGGCCGAAGAGGAAGCCCAGCGGGTACATGTGCCAGGGCTTGCCAACGGCTCGCGTCGCACGACCCAGGATGCGGCTCATCAGCCCGCCACCGGCGGTGAGCTGTGCCTCCAGGTCGGCCTCGGTGTGGCGACCGGCCCGCATCCGGCGGAACACGCGCAGGATGCCGATCAGCGCAACGAGGTTGAAGGCCGCGATGACGTAGAGGAAGACGCCGGAGGCCGAGGTGCCGATGAGGCCGAGCGTCTGTTGCAGCGCGGAGCCGTCGTCCTGTACCGGACCGGCGAGGGAGCGCACGCCGAGCGCGAAGAGCAGGGCGAGCAGGAAGACGACGGTCGAGTGCCCGAGGGAGAACCAGAAGCCCACGGACAGTGGACGTTGGCCATCGGAGATCAGCTTGCGGGTGGTGTTGTCGATCGCGGCGATGTGGTCCGCGTCGAAGGCGTGCCGCATGCCGAGGATGTACGCGGTGACGCCGAGGCCGACGCCGAACGCTCCCTGGCTGCCGCCGAGTTCGAAGTGCTGCGGGACGACGACGAGCAGCAGCGTGCCCCAGCCGATGACGTGCAGGGCGAGGATCGCGGCGGCCAGTCCGCCGGCCCGGGCCCATTCGCGCGGGGTGAGTGCTCCGCGTACGCGCCGGACGAGGCCGGGCTGGGGGTGGGGCGCAACGGTCATGGGGGTGTCCTTGATCCAGGTCGTGCTTACATCGCACCCATTCTCTATGGCGCTTAGTAGTTAGGTGCAAAGAGATTGCAATAACTTGGATGGGGCTGCTGTTCGGGCTGCTCACCGAGCACGTCACTTCGTCGGTCGGTCGGTCGGTCGGTCGGTCGGTCGGTCGGCTCGGTGCCGTCGCCGTCTTCCTCGCCCTCGCCGTCGCGGGTCTGACCAGTCAGGACGCCCAGACGGTGCGTGGTGCCTATCTCGCGATGGAGCTGACCGGCTGGCTCGTCCTGGTCCCGTTGAGCCTCGCTTCACTGCTCACCAGGGTTGTCCAGGCCCTGGGTACCTCGTGGGGCCTGTTCCGTCACTACTGGGTCCTGTTCAAGCTGGTGATCACCGTTGTCGCGACCGTTCGGCCCGCAGCCCGAGGCGATCAAGCAGCAGGTCTGACCGTCTCCTGATACCGGGACAAGCGGAACGCGCCTGGCCGGTAACGGCTTGAACGCGGAGGGAGACACCAGCGAGTGACGCCCGTGAGGCAAGAGCCGGTGCGCTCGCGCCGTCCTCGAAGACCGCGCGGACGGGGTTCCTGCCGGCCTTCGAAGCCGGGGTCAGGAAGCCAGTGGCGCGAGTTCGGTGAAGCTCTTGCCGCCGTCACGCGATTCGTACACGCCCGTCATCGTCGCCGCGAGGATGTGGTCGGGGTTCACGGCGGTCAGCGCCTGGGGCTGTCCGCCGGGCACGGTCGTGAGTTCCTTCCATGTCTTGCCGCCGTCCGCGCTGCTGCTCAGCTTCCCGGACGTGCTGATGCCGAAGAGGGACTTCTCCGCGGGCCAGGAGACGAATGCCTGCACCGGCTCGGCCGCCTTGGCGAAGGTACGGCCGCCGTCGGTGCTCGTGACGACACCCTCCGCCGTGGTGGCCAGCAGCTTGTCCCCGGGGGAGTTCACCGCGAGGTCGAGGGCCTCCAGGGTCGCGCCGTCCTCCCAGCTCTTCAGGTCGCTGCTCGTCCGGATCCGGCCGCCCTCGTATCCATGGACGGTGCCCTTGGCCGACTCCAGGGAGTGGAAGTCGGCCTCCCCCGACAAGGACCGGCTTGTCCAGGTACGGCCCGCGTCCTTGCTCTCGATCAGGCCGACATTGCCCGGACGGTCGCTACCGGGGGCACCGTGTCCGCTGGCGATGAAGGTGTTCTCACGGGTGATGGTGAAGCCCATGAAGTCGTCCTTGCGGTCGCCGACGAGCTTCGGCTTCTCACCCTTGGCCACGGTGTACAGGCCGCTGTGCGTGGCGACGTACACACGTCCGTCAGCGGGATCGACACCCAGGCCGTGAACATGGGACAGAGTCCCCGACGAGTCCGGTCCGTCTGCTGCCGCGTCCACGTCCGCGCCAGAAGAGCCGCCTCCGCACGCGGCGAGAACCAAGGCAGCGATCGATGCGCTTGCCATGGCGAGCAGGGGGCGGACAACCGGGCGTGCGGTCACTGAAGTTCCTCGGGTGGTACGGGGGTTGGTGCTCAGGGCCTGCTGGCGGCGAAGAACGGCATGGAGTCCACGGGGACGATCTCCACGTTCTTGCCGGTGCGCGGCGCGTGGATGGCCTTGCCATTGCCGACGTACATGCCGTTGTGCTGGTTGTCGTTGTACCAGTAGATGATGTCGCCGGGCTGCATGTCCGACTTGGCCACCTTCCGGCCGGCGTCGTACTGCTGCTTGACGGTGCGCGGCAGCGAGACGCCCGCCGCGCGCCAGGCGGACCCGGTCAGGCCCGAGCAGTCGAAGGAGTTGGGGCCGGTGGAGCCCCATTCGTAGGGCTTGCCGAGCTGCGCGTACGCGAAGTCGAGCGCGGCCTTGCCGCGGCCGCTGGCCGGGCCGTTGTACGTCGCCGGGGAGTCACTGGCGCCCGCGGCGGCGTCCTCACGCTCCTGAGCGGCCTCCATCTTGGCGCGCTGGGCGGCGGTCAGGCTGTTGAGGAGCTTGCGGGCCTTCGCCAGCTTGTCCTGGACCTCGTCCTTCGTCTTCGCGGCCTTGGTGCGCGTCTCCTCCAGAGCCTTCAGCCGCTGCTGTGCGGCCATGCGCTCCTGCGCGATTTCGCGCTGCTTGCTCTGCATGGCACTCAGGGCCTCGGCCTGCCGGTTGCTCGTACGGTCGAGCATCTGGGCCTTGTCGAGGTAGTCGTCCGGGTCGCCGGACAGGAAGAGCTGCACGCTCGGGTCGATGCCGCCGCTGCGGTACTGCGCGGCCGCCAACGGGCCTATCTCCTCGCGCAGTTCGTTGATCTCCTGCTGCTTGCGGGCCAGCCGGTCCTGTGCGCGGTCGGCCTCGCGCTGCAGTTTCTTCTGCTTCTCGCGGATGGCGTTGTACTCCTCGGTGGGGCCTTCGGCCTCCTCGTAGAGCTTCTCCACCTGCTTGCGCACCTCGTCCACCGTGGGCTTGGGGGCCGCCTGGCTCTGCGTCGGCAGGAGGCTGACGGCGCCGGCGGCCATGCCGAGGGTGGCGATCCGGGCGCGGCTGGGCGGCTTCGGCCGACGGTGCGTTCCCATCGTGGAGTGACTCCTCTGTGCGTCTGTGGACCGAGCGACGGGCTCTGGTCGTCGGGCGACACCAGTCGGCTTCGGCACTGCCCCATGGATCCGACACTGGGTGCGAGCCTTGGCCCGCGCCCAGCACCACATTCATAGAGTGCCTTTAGAACTTAGTAGCTTCGTATTACGTATCGCAAGTGCATCCGAGTCACAGCGGCCTCACGCGGAGCACGTCTGCTCGGCGTCAGCCGAGACCTGGCGGGCAGGCGACCAGCAGCGGCAGCAGCGGCACCGTCACGACCGCGGCGGCCGCAGAACCCCACAGGGCGGGGTGCGGAGCCTTGCGGGGGCCGAGGACTCGCTTCAGGCGGATCAGGACGTTCTGGCCGCCCGCCGCCAGGGCGCCCTTCGGAGTGCGGGCCGCCGCCATCTCGTACATCGCCGTGGCCAGCACCTCGTGGGAGTGGCTGCGCAGTGCGCGGTCGTCCGCGATCATCTCCAGCAGGAGCGCCGTCTGCTCCCGCGCATGGCGGGCCAGCGGCAGCCACCGGAACACCGAGTGGAAGGCTTCCACGGCGGCCAGGAACAGGTGGTGGCGACCTGCGATGTGGGCCTGCTCATGCTCCAGCACGGCGGCGAGCTGCTCGGGCGTCAGCTCGCGTACGGCCGCGTCACTGATCACGATCCGGGGATCACGGCCGGGCAGACAGTAGGCGGCGGGCACGTCGTACGGCAGGACGGTGGCGCTGAACAGGGCCGAGTGGCGGCCCACCAGGTCGATGGCATCCCGGTGCTCCGTCCGCACGCGACGGGCTCGTACGACATGGAAGACGAAGCTCGCCACCAGGGCGATCCCGATCGCGGCGGGGACACCGACGGCAAGCCGGTCCGCGGTGTTCGGGTCGGGCTGAGCCGTGCCCACGTCCACTCCGCAGGTGTGCAGCAGGCCCACCAGGCCCGCGTGCAGGTGCTCGGCCGGCATGGCCAGGCTGTACGCGGCCAGCGCGGCCCCGATCGAGAAGGAGACCGCCAGGGCGTGCCACGCGGCTGCCGCCAGAGCGGGGGCCCGGTGCTGCCAGCTGCCGAGCAGCATGAGGCGGGGGGCGACGAACCCCACAGCCGCCGTGTAGCCGACCAGAGCCGGGGCCGCGTTCACGACTCGGCCTTGTCCTGTCGTCCCGCTGTCCGCAGAGCCTTGCGCAGGGCGGCCATCTCGTCAGCGGACATGTTCGAGACGAATTCGACCAGTGCGGCCGGGCGGTCCTTGCTCTCTCCCAAACCGTCCTCCATGAGTGCGGCGGCGTAAGCCTCTCGGCTGCGCACCGGGGAGTACAGCCAGGCACGCCCCTGCTTGCCCCGCAGCAGCCAGCCCTTGGTGTACAGAATGTTGGTGACGGTCATCACCGTGGTGTACGCGACGGGACGAGTCTTGTTGATGTCGTCGACGACCTCACGCACGGTCGCCGGACGGTCCCACGTCCACAGACGATCCATGATCTCTGCCTCGAGATCCCCCAGCCGTCGCATCGCCCAGACTCCCTTTCGCCATCGAGTACGCAAAGCCATAGTAGACGGCCGCTCGGTCGGGCTGTCGATGCGAAGTGAAACGTCACGCCCGCCCTGTGAGTTCGTACCCCGCCTCGTCGATCGCCTCGCGCGCCCCAGTGTCTCCGGGTCTACTCCCCGTGGCCTCCGGGATGCAGGGGGCTGTCGATCTGTGCCTACGATGAAGTCGTGACCCGCTTCGGACAGCTCGCTCGACCGCACTCGACGGTGCGGTCCGGTGGGCTGCTCGTGTGCGCCCTGCTGCTGGGCCTGCTCGGCATGCACGGACTCGGGCCGGTTCCCGAGGGCACCGCCGTCTCGGGGCACGAGCGGATGGTGTCGGTCGCGTACACGGACGTCATGGCATCGATGCCGGGCGAGTGCGATCACGGCGAGGGCGGCTGTTCGGACCACACGGACCATGCCGATCCGACCTGTGCTTCGGCGTCCGTCGCCGGAGGCCCCGTGGTGACGCCGGTGCTCCTGTCCGATGTGGCGGCCTGCGCCGGTGCGGTGGACGTGCCTGCCTCTTCGGCCGGCAGTGATCCCGATGGCGCTCGCGCTCCACCTTCACTCTCCGAACTCCAGGTCCTGCGGATATAGAGCGACCCGCGCGACGCCGTACGCCCACAGGGGGCGGCGCCGCGTCTCGGCATGCCCTTCGCAGATCCGAACGCAGGAGTTCATCTCATGACCGCACACCGCAAGCTCATCCGCCGTACCGCTCTCGCCGCCACCGCGGGAGTGGCCGCCCTCGTGCTCTCCGCCTGTGGCGGCGGAGGGCACGACATGGGGTCCATGGGCTCCGACTCTGCCAGCACGTCCGCATCCGCCTCGGCCAAGGCCGGCAAGCACAACGACGCCGACGTCTCCTTTGCCACGGAGATGATCCAGCACCACCGTCAGGCCGTCGAGATGGCCGACCTGGCCGCCGACCGCGCCTCTTCGCAGGAGGTCAAGGACCTCGCCACGAAGATCAAGGGGGCGCAGGACCCGGAGATCAAGACCATGTCCGGCTGGCTCACCTCGTGGGGCGAGGAGGTCCCCGAGGACATGTCCGGCATGGAGGGCATGGAGGGCCACGACATGGGTGACATGTCGTCCGACATGCCCGGCATGATGAGCAGCGAGGACATGGACAAGCTGGAGAAGGCCTCCGGCGCCGAGTTCGACAAGATGTTCCTCGAGATGATGGTCGAGCATCACGAGGGCGCCATCAAGATGGCCAAGACCGAGAAGGCGAACGGCGAGTACGGTCCCGCCGTAAAGCTCGCGGACGACGTGATCACCGCTCAGACCGCCGAGATCGAGCAGATGAACAAGATGCTCGGCAAGAGCTGACGCAGTGACAGAAACGGTGTGGCCGGGCGGTGCACGTCACCCGCCGGCCGCACCGTTTTCCGTTCGCCACCGCCGTCGCGCGGTGGCGAACAAGCGTTTGCGAATGATGAAGTCCCCATCTCTTGGGCGCGGTCGGTCCCAACGCGTGCCCCTGTGTGCCGTCATGTGGCTGGGTTCACGCGATGTTCTCCTGAGACGGCGTGCCGGGGCATCGCGATCAGGTTAGGATCACGGCATGATTACGGCCTGGTTTCCTTCCTGTATGCCTAAGAGTCGCTCGTCAGCGGCTCTGTGGCGTGTGCTGGGACTGGGCCTGTTCCTCTTCGGTCTGCTGTATACGCACGCGGCCAGCCCGGACACGACGGTGAGTCACCTCGCTTCCGACAAGGGCGTCTCGGCGTCGGGGGTTCACTTCGAGCCAACTGCCGAGCGTGAAAACGTTGCGAGTGCCACGTCGATGCAGGAGGCGGGTGAGCAGCCCGACGGCCATCACGACGGCCACGGACAGCAGCACGCCGGTGAGGAATGCGTGGTGGGGCAGCCTTCGCAGGGTCCCGCCATGGCTGTGCCCTGCCTGTCTCCGCTGAGCTCGGAGAGCGGCGACGAGGCGCCCGGCTTCGCGCCCGCCCGTCACACCACCGCGGCACGGGACTTCGCGACCCCGAGAACCCAAGCGGCAGACTCCGCGGTTCTTCGTATCTAGGCCAGCGCCTTCCGAACCGGTCGACCCTTCCCGGGACTTCTGGACTCGGCCCAAGGCCGTGTCAGTCTTCCCCCGGCGACCGGTCCATGGCGTCTGACCTCCTGCGCACAGCGCCCCACAGCGTGGTGCGGGGACGGTCGACGGCTCTCTTCCCTCACCCCCCACCGATCCCTGCCTCGACCGGGAGAGTTCCCGTAGGGCAGTGACCGCCGCGCGGAGGACCTGTGCCGCCCATCCCTGCCCTTTCCCGTGCCGATGACTTATGCGTACGTCCGCTCCGGAGGAGCCTGCTCGTCCGGAGCACGCTGTACGCCTTGCTGTTGATGCTGCTGGCGGGCCTCGGCGATCAACACCATGAGCCGGAGTCGCCCGTTCGACTGGCCGCGGCTTCGAGTGAAGTCCCTGGGCCCGCGGAGGGCTCCGACGGCGAGAGCCTCGACGCGTCCGAGGCGCCCGAGCATTGCCACGGTCCGCGCCCCGGGCAGGCCGTCTCCCCGCAGTCGTCCCCTCGGATCCCGCCGCCCGCCGACACCGTCCTGTCGCTGACGGACGCCACAGCAACTCCCGTACGCCAGCCCCCAGGCACCGTTCGAAGACTGCTGCCCAGCGGCGGCCGGTCCGCTCTCACCGCCATCTGCCGGTGGCGCATATAGGAGCCACCCCGCGGGTCGGCCCTGGTCGGCCCGCCGCGCGACGCGATTTGGCCGTCGCGCGAGACGAGCATCCACACGCGTCCCTACCGATACGAGAGCGAAACAAATGCACTCCATGACCAAGAGTGACCCCACTGCCGCCGGCTCCGGCTCCGCCCTACGGGGGCTTGTCGGCAACACCCCGCTCCTGCACGTCTCCCAGCCCTTCACCGAGCCGGACCGCGGCTTCTGGGCGAAGCTGGAGGGCTTCAACCCCGGCGGCATCAAGGACCGTCCGGGCCTGCACATGGTCGAGCGCGCCCGCGCCCGCGGCGACCTCCAGCCGGGCGCCAGGATCATCGAGTCGACCAGCGGAACCCTCGGTCTGGGTCTCGCCCTGGCCGGAATGGTCTACGGGCACCCCGTCACGCTGGTGACCGATCCAGGGCTGGAGATGTCCATGTCCCGGCTGCTGACCGCGTACGGGGCCCAGGTCAATGTCGTCTCCGAGCCGCACCCCACCGGGGGCTGGCAGCAGGCCCGCCGCGACCGGGTCGCCAAGCTGATGGAGCAGCACCCCGGCTCGTGGTGCCCGGATCAGTACAACAACCCCGACAACACCAGCGCGTACACCCCGCTCGCCCTCGAACTGGCCACGGAGCTCGGCCATATCGACGTGCTGGTGTGCAGCGTGGGCACCGGCGGACACTCCGCCGGAGTCTCCCGCGTACTCCAACAGCTCTATCCCGACCTGAAGTTGGTCGGGGTCGACACCATCGGGTCGACGATCTTCGGGCAGCCCGCCCGCCCCCGCCTGATGCGGGGCCTGGGCTCCAGCATCTACCCGCGCAATGTCGCCTACGACAACTTCAGCGAGGTGCATTGGGTCGCCCCGGCCGAGGCGGTGTGGACCTGCCGACGGCTGGCCGCCTCCCACTACGCCACCGGCGGCTGGAGCGTCGGCGCGGTGGCGATGGTCGCCGGCTGGCTGGCCCGCACCCTGCCCGCCGACACCCGCATCGCGGCGATCTTCCCCGACGGCCCGCAGCGCTACCTCGGCACGGTCTACGACGACGACTACTGCGCCGCCCACGGCCTGCTCCACGCCCCGCCGGCGCCCGAACCGGAGGTGATCGGCCGCCTGGACGAGAAGGAGGTCACCCGCTGGACGCGGTGCACCACCGTGGTCGACCCGCTCACCCTGGCAAGCGAAGGGCAGAACGCCGACGTCCTGGAACTTGCCGGTGCCGCCGAGGCCGACTCCGAGGAGACGGCCTGATGAAGAGCACCCTCGCGCAGATTCGTACCTACGAGCGCAGCGTCCAGCTGTTGATGGTGAATCAGTTCACCATCAACCTCGGCTTCTACATGCTGATGCCGTACCTGGCCGCGCATCTGGCAGGTCCCGTGGGCCTGGCGGGCTGGCTGGTCGGCCTGATCCTCGGCGTACGCAACTTCAGCCAGCAGGGCATGTTCCTTCTCGGTGGAACGCTGGCCGACCGGCTCGGCTACAAGCCCATGATCATCGCCGGCCTTGTGTTGCGCATCGTCGGCTTCGCGACCCTCGGACTCGTGGAGTCCGTACCCGCCCTGCTGGCCGCTTCGGCGGCGACGGGGCTGGCAGGGGCGCTGTTCAATCCCGCCGTACGAGCCTATGTCGCGGCGGACGCGGGTGAGCGGCGGGTCGAGGCGTTCGCCCTGTTCAACGTCTTCTACCAGGCCGGGATCCTGCTCGGCCCGCTGGTGGGCATGCTGCTGACCGGCGTGAGCTTCCGCGTCACCTGCCTTGTCGCGGCCGGGATCTTCGCTCTGCTGAGTATCGTCCAGATCCGGGCCCTGCCCGCCCGTCGGGGCGACGACGCGGGGCGCGGACAGGACCAGGAAGGCGTGCTGTCCCAGTGGCGGGGCATCGTGTCCAACCGGCCGTTCCTGCTGTTCTCGGTTGCCATGATCGGCTTCTACGTCATGCAGTTCCAGGTCTATCTGGCCCTGCCGCTGGAGGTACGGCGCCTGGGTGGTGACGGGACGTTCGGCACGGCGGCGGTGGCGGTGCTGTTCGCCGTCTCGGGCCTCAGCACCATCCTCTTCCAGACCAAGGTGACCGCCTGGTGCAAGGCCCGCATGGAACCGGGCCGCGCACTGACCTGGGGGCTGCTGACCATGGGGCTGGGGTTTGTTCCGCTGCTGGCGGCCACCGCGGTCCCGGTACCGGACGGCGGAGTGGGGCTGTGGCTGCTCGCGGCCGTGCCGCCGGCACTCTCCGCGCTGCTCCTCGCGATCGGCACGATGATCGCGTACCCCTTCGAGATGGACACCATCGTCCGTCTCTCCGGTGACCGCCTCGTCGCCACCCACTACGGCCTGTACAACACCATCTGCGGCATCGGCATCACCCTCGGAAACCTGCTGACGGGTGCCGCGCTCGACGCCGCCCGGGATGCCGGGATGTCCGCGCTGCCGTGGCTGGCGCTGTTCGCACTCGGCCTCGCCTGCGCGGCCGCCCTCTACGGGCTGCACCGCACGGGCCGCCTGGCACCACCGGTGCGCGGGGCGCAGCCAGAGCCCGCGAACGCATAACACGACGTTCCTGTGCTGGAGGGGACGGACGAGTTCGCTTCCGTCCCCTCCGGCCGGCCACGCCACGTCGATGGTTGGGCCTGTACGTCGGCGCTTTGCACCCACGCACATAAGCACCGCCGGGCGCTCCCTGCCCGTGCCACTGGCATCCGGCCCGGCCCGTCGACCTGCCGCCAGGACGTGTACGTCAGGAGGCACTTGAGCATCATGCCGCCGTCTCCCCGTGCGCGGCGCGGCACGTTACGTCTCCCTGCCGGGCGCACTCCTCCAGCACCCGCAGAACTACATCGCAAGCCGCCACCGCTTTCGGCCGCCGAGACGGTCGTCCGTCAAGCAACAGGTAAGGACTGAAGACCACAGTGAGCCAGAAACCCGCCGTACTGATCGCTGAAGAGCTGTCACCGGCCACCGTCGACGCACTCGGTCCCGACTTTGAGATCCGGCACTGCAACGGTGCCGAACGAGCCGAGCTCGTCACGGCGATCGCCGATGTCGACGCGATCCTCGTGCGCAGCGCGACCAAGGTCGACGCCGAGGCCATTGCCGCGGCCAAGAACCTGAAAGTCGTCGCCCGCGCCGGTGTCGGCCTGGACAACGTCGACGTATCCGCCGCCACCCAGGCCGGCGTGATGGTCGTCAACGCCCCCACGTCCAACATCGTCACGGCCGCCGAGCTCGCCTGCGGCCTGCTGATCGCCACGGCACGCAACATCCCGCAGGCCGACACCGCCCTGAAGAACGGCGAGTGGAAGCGCAGCAAGTACACGGGCGTGGAGCTGAGCGATAAGACCCTCGGCATCGTCGGCCTCGGCCGCATCGGTGTCCTGGTCGCCCGGCGCATGTCCGCCTTCGGCATGAAGATCGTCGCCTATGACCCGTACGTACGGCCCGCGCCGGCCGCGCAGATGGGCGTCAAGCTGCTCTCACTGGACGAGCTGCTCGAGGTCTCGGACTTCATCACCGTTCACCTGCCGAAGACCCCGGAGACTGTGGGCCTGATCGGTGAGGAGGCGCTGCACAAGGTCCAGCCGCACGTTCGGATAGTCAACGCCGCGCGCGGCGGGATCGTCGACGAGCAGGCGCTGTTCAACGCGCTGAAGGAGGGCAGGGTCGCGGGCGCGGGCCTGGATGTGTACGCGCAGGAGCCCTGCACGGACTCCCCGCTCTTCCACTTCGACCAGGTCGTGTGCACCCCGCACCTCGGCGCCTCCACCGACGAGGCCCAGGAGAAGGCGGGTATCGCCGTCGCCCGTTCCGTCCGGCTCGCGCTCGCGGGCGAGATGGTTCCCGACGCGGTCAACGTGCAAAGCGGCGTCATCGCGGAAGACGTACGCCCCTGGCTGCCGCTCGCCGAGAAGCTCGGCCGGATCTTCAGCGCTCTGGCGGGCGAGGTCGCCGTCCGGCTCGACGTCGAGGTGTACGGCGAGATCACCCAGCACGACGTCAAGGTCCTCGAACTCTCCGCGCTCAAGGGCGTCTTCCAGGACGTCGTCGGCGAGACCGTGTCCTACGTGAACGCCCCGCTCTTCGCGCAGCAGCGCGGCGTCGAGGCCCACCTGACCACCAGCTCCAAGTCCCCGGACCACCGCAACATGGTGACCGTCCGCGGCACACTCGCCGATGGTGAGGAGGTCTCGCTCTCCGGCACCCTTGTCGGCCCCAAGCACATCCAGAAAATCGTGTCGTTGGGTGAGCACGACATCGACCTGGCGATGGCCAACCACTTGGTCTTCCTGCGCTACGCCGACCGCCCCGGTGTCATCGGCACCGTCGGCCGCGTTCTCGGCGAGGCGGGCCTGAACATCGCCGGCATGCAGGTCTCCAGGGCGGCCCTCGGCGGTGAGGCGCTGGTGGTCCTGGACGTCGACAACAACGTCCCGGCCGACGTTCTCAGCGAGATCGCCCAGGAGGTCGGGGCCACCTCGGCCCGTTCGGTCAGCCTGGAGAACTGACCGACCGCGCAAGCGTACGGGCGACTTGGGCGCGGTGCACCGCGCCCAAGTCCCGCAGCGCACGTCACGGGCGGGCGGTGGCAGTGAGATGTCGAACAGCGATCCATTCGTCTGCGTCCGTCCCCGGCTACAGGCGATGGTGACCGAGGTTACTCCTCTGCAACTAATTGACTTAGTTCGCTAGGAGATAAGGTGGGTCGACCAGCCGAGGAATCGGCCCGGCGGCGAGACGGAACGGCACCGCCGCCCTCGCTCACCTCGGAGAACAGGAGCTGTTGTGCCCATCGCGCAGTGGTCGGCCCGCCCCGCGCCATGTCGCGGCCCGCTCCGGTCGCCTAGGGAGTCGGGCGTACTGCCGTCGGTGCTCCGCCGCCCGCGGCCTGGTTCCGGCGGCTCGGGTCTCCGCTCGGTGGAACCGGCGGCAGGGCCTGTCCCTCAGTGCGTCGCCCTGTCCGTAGGGACCGCCGCCCCGACGGGGCGGTAGGCGGCGGCTCCGGAGCCCGACCGGTGACAGAGCTTACGGAATCACCACGATCCTCTTCTTATCAGCCGGCATGCGGCCCCCTGTGCGGGCCCGGCCCGCAGCACGCGACAGTCACAGACTGAGGAGAACCAGTGAGTAGCTCATCCCTTCTCGACCCACCCCACGACACCACGTCGGCCGGTCGTCGCCGAATAGACCGCCGTGTCGCGCTCGTGGCCGGGGCGGTGGGTGTCGGTTTCGGCGGGCTGTATCTGGTGGGCCTGCTGGTCTCCGGTGACGATGTCCCCGCGGGTACCCGGGTGAGCGGTGTGGACATCGGCGGGCTGAGCCGCTCGCAGGCGCGGGAGAAGCTGGACAGCAGCCTGGGCGGGGCCTGGTCGGAGGCGGTGAAGGTGCGTCTCGGCGACAGTGCCGGCACCGTCGACGTGGACGGCATCTCCCTGGACGGTGAGGAGACCGTCGCCCAGGCCGCACAGGCGGGGTCCGACCCGTTCACCGTGATCGGCCGCCTGTTCACGAGCGGTGACCGCGACATCGAACCCGTGGTCCGCGTGGACAAGGCGAAAGCCCGCGCATCACTGGCCGAGGAGGCCAAGACGTACGACCGGAAGGCGCGGGAGGGTGACGTCACCTTCCACGCAGGTGAGCCCGTGCCGGCGCGGCCGGTCGCCGGGCGGTCCCTGGACGTGGACGGCGCGGTTGAGGCGCTGGCTTCGGCGGTGCCGGGTCAGGGGAAGGGGCCGGTGCGGCTGCCGGTCCGCACGACCGAACCCCGGGTCGGAGTGGCGGAGGTGAACCGTGCGATGAAGGAGTTCGCCACCCCCGCGATGTCGGCGCCGGTCACGCTCACCGTGGGCGGCCGGGAGATCGAGATCAGCGCGGCGACGCTCGGCAAGCACCTCACCATGAAGCCGGACGGGGACAGGCGGCTGACCCCCGTGCTTGACGGCAAGGGGCTCCTGGCTGATCCGGCGGTGGCAAGTCCGCTCGCGCCGGCCACCGACGAGGCGGTCAACGCGAAGCTGCGCCTGGACGGCGGGCGAGTGGCGGTGGCCTCGGACGGCAATCGCGGACAGGAGGTCACGGCCCGGGCGCTCCAGAAGGCCGTGCTGCCGCTGCTGACCGAGACCGGGGCAGCCCGCACAGGGGCGGTGGACACCGAGGCGGTGGAGCCCAAGCTGACCCGCGACAACGTCGGCCGCCTGGGCATCAAGGAGCAGATATCGACCTTCACGGTGAACTTCGAGCCCGCCCCCTACCGCGTCAAGAACATCGGCCGTGCCGCAGAACTGATCAACGGGTCGGTCGTACTGCCCGACGAGACCTGGAGCTTCAACCGCACCGTGGGGGAGCGGACCGAGGCCAACGGGTTCGTGGAGGGCGTCATCATCAACAACGACCAGTTCGAGAAGGCGGCCGGGGGCGGCGTCTCCGCGGTGGCCACCACGGTCTTCAACGCCGTCTTCTTCGCCGGCGTGAAGCCGGTGGAGTACGGGGCGCACTCGTTCTACATCGAGCGCTACCCGGAGGGCCGGGAGGCGACGGTGGCCTGGGGCAGCCTCGACCTGAAGTTCAAGAACGACTCGGGCAACGCCATCTACATCGACGCACGCGCCACGGACACCTCGATCACGATCACCTTCCTCGGCACCAAGAAGTACGACGCGGTCGAAGCGGTCAAGGGCTCGCGCACCAACGTGAAGCAGCCGGCAACCCGCGAGGGAGCATCCGGAGAGAAGTGCGTGCCCCAGACCCCGCTCGAAGGCTTCAACGTCGCGGTCGACCGGGTCTTCAAGAACGACGGCAAGGACGTCAAGCAGGAGACCTTCAAGACCCGGTACGTGCCCCGCGACGAAGTCACCTGCGACTGAGTGACGGCCGGGGGAGAGCGCCGGACCCTGCGGCACACTCCGGGCCGGAGCCGGCCGACAGCGCCCCGCGCACCGCGGTCGTCGACTGCCGACCAACGGGATGGCCCGGTCGGCGGAGCCCGCCGGCAGGTATGCGGCTGAGCGCGGTGTGGTTCCCAGTCGCCCACCAGGGCTGGGCGGTCGGCCCGCGGGCGGGCCTGCGCCTCGGGGATTCCCGGCGGTTTCTCGGTGCCGAGGGCGGTGCGGAACAGCGCTCGGTTGAAGCCCTCCTGGGCCTCGCGGATCTCGTCGCCCCTCACCGGCCACGGGATGCCGTCACCGGTGCCGTACGCCTGAGGCAGATCCGGGATCAGGGCGTCGGCGGCGACGTCGCACCGCACGAGCGGAACGCGCTGCTGCGGCTGCCGCCGTCGAGCAGGACCTCGGCGTGGCCCGGCTGGAGTGTGTATCGCCGGGCGAGTTGGTCACGGGCGGCGTCGTCCACGGTGAGGAGGCCGGTGGTCGCTGTTCACCTGGAACGAGCAAATCGCGCTCCTCCAGGCGTCCCGGAACGGGACCGCCGACCCGTCCCGCCGTTGGTCGAACCGGCTCCACGGCCTTTGGCGGAGCCTTGCGCCGCGCCCGCCGCGCGATGGCGAGGGTGCTCAGCGCGAAAACCACGGCGAAGGCCGGTCCGGCCCAGATCCCGGGCACCACGGATGTGAAGCCCTGGGAGAGCAGCCGCTCCGGGTTCCACGCCAACAGGGAACAGGCAGCAGGCGTCACCGACGGGATCGACGTCTCGCTCACACCGACGAGGCTCGGTCATCATGCGGGACTCCCATGTGCTTTGCCTGGTTGAACCCGGGCCGTTGGTCAGGACAGGGGTACTTAGCTACTAAGTTCCTACGCAGTGTAGTAGTTTCTGCTGCGTGGACGCCGACATGCGCTCAGCCGCACCTCCGAGCCCTGCCCAAGTCGCCCCGGGCCAGATCCCCGCCGGGCCTCCGAGTCCGGTGACGGGAGACGCCCGCTCCGCGGAGCACGGCGGCCTTCGAATACGGTCCATGGGCCCCGACGACCTCCCCTTCGTGATCGCCGAGCACCTGAGGCACTTTCCGGACAGCTTCTTCGCCCGGCTCGGGCCGAAGTTCCTGACCGCGTACAACGGGACCTACCTCACCGGTCCGGACACGCGCGCCTACGTCGCGGAGATGGGCGGGCAGCCGGTGGGCTTCCTCATCGGTGCGACCGACCCGGCGGCGCACCGCCGCCATGTGCTGCGCGGCCACGGGCGCGGACTGCTGTTCCGCGCCCTGGGCGGCCTGTGCCGCCGGCCCGGCCTCGCGCTGCACTTCCTGCGTACTCGGCTGGTGCGCTACGGCCGCAAGCTGATACCGAACCGTACGGCCCGGCAGGCTCCCGCTGCCGGTCACTCTGGCGTCACCGCTGTCCTGGACTACGTCGTCGTGGCCGAGCACGCCCGATGCCATGGCATAGGGGCTCGGTTGGTCGCGCGGTTCGTGGAGGATGCCACCGATGCGGGCTGCACGCGTGTCACTCTTGTCACCGCCGCCGAGGGCGGGGCAGGACCGTATTACGACCGGCTCGGCTGGCGGCGTCAGGGAGAGATCCGCACGCCCGAGGGCCGCTGCCTCCTCACGTACGACCTTCCGCTGAACGAGGGCACGACGCCAGAGCGACACTGAGATACCGGCCCTGGCTGACCACCCCGCCCCATCAGATCATCCCCATACCGGGATCGCGGCCGTGCCCGGCACGGGTGCCCCCTGAGCACTCCAGGAGACTTTGCTTGACCAGCCACGCACCGGAGACGGAGCGCATGCGCGACGCGACCCACCTCCACTACCCGAGCAGGGACATGGCACCTTCGGCCCGCAAGGGTGGGCGGCGCCGGAAGCTCGCCCTCGGCAGCCTTGTGCTGCTCTCCACGACGGCGCTTCTGGCCGGCGGCTGCTCGTCCCCGTCGGCCACGGGGGCCGCCCCGTCAACGCAGGATGCCGACAGCTCCGACGGAACCTCGGTGCGCCCCTCCGCGACTCCCAGTCCGGCACCCACGCCATCGCCCACACCGTCCCTGGACGCCGCCGTCAAAGAGATCACGGACGCTCAGTGGTCCCGCATGGTGGCGGCGGGACTGTGGCGCAAGGGCTGTCCCGACGTCCGCGACCAGCTGCGCCGCGTGGAGATGAACTACGCGGGCTTCGACGGCAAGGTGCACCGAGGCGTCCTCGTGGTCAACGCCGACGTGACGGCCAGCGTTGTCCGCATCTTCACGCGACTGTTCGAGGAAGGCTTCCCCATCCGCCGTATGCAGCCGATGGAGGCCTACGACGGAGACCTGAACGCGAGCCTGCGCGATGACAACACCTCCGCGTTCAACTGCCGCCGTCCCGACCAGATCAACGCCCCGTTCAGTGAGTCCCCGCACGCCAACGGCCGAGCCATCGACATCAACCCGCTCGAGAACCCATGGATCAACATGCGGACCAAGAAATGGCAGCCGAGTGCCAAATACAAGGCACGCACGGAGGGGAAGGGCAAGATCATCAAGGGGGGCCTGGTCTGGCGGGCGTTCACGGAGGAGGGCTGGGTCTGGCAGGACATCAAGGTGCCCGACTACATGCACTTCGACACCGGGTACCCGTCCAAGCCCTTCAAGGGGCCGTCGGCCGCCCCCTCAAACACCCTCTCGAACTCCACGGGCGAGGAGTCGAGCCCCGCGGGGTGAGTGGGAGACACCGGTCGGTTGCGTCCGCACCCGCTCGGCTGTGACACCCGTGGGCCAGGAAACCCAGGCAGATCACCCAGTGCGGTGAGCAGCATGGTCAGAGCCGGGCAGAGCGCCGCGATCCGCGTGGTCCAACGCCGCGTGGTCCAACGCGTTCCGCGGGCCGTGTCCGGCTCCCCAACACAGTTGATGTCAGGCGGGTCATGTGGGCGAGCCGACGGCTTTGCCCGGACGCTCAGTGGTCATGGCCGGCCTTGTCCGTCTCCGGGTAGACGAAGGTGCGGGTGACGAGGTGGTTGGGGGCGGTCAGGGTTTCGTGGAGGATACGACCGGTCTCGTCGAGGGTGAGGTCGAGCTGGGTGTGCTCGGCGGGATACGCCAGGGCCAGGCGGCGGTGGCTGTTCTCGTCCGGCAGGCGGGTGATGACGGGGGCGGTGCCGCTGCCGTACGGCTCGGAGGCGAGGAACTCCTTGCCGGTCAGGGGGAGTTGCCCGAGGTCGCCGAGGCCGCGCGCGGTGTTGCTGGTGACCAGTTCGTGGAGGATGAAGCGCGGGGTCTTCTGCATGGCGGCCACGGTCTCGCGCAGCAGGCCGGTGTCCAGTCCAGGCCCTGCAGGTGCCGAACATCGTCGTGTGCGGCCATTCGCACTGCGGCGCCGTCCAGAGGACGATGCGCGAGCAGAACGTCCAGACGATGCCGCTCGTACGGCACTGGCTGTCCCGGGCGACACCACGCCCGGACCGACGAGCCGTGGCAGACCCAAGGGATCGGCGAGGACCCGGTCGCCGTGACCCAGCAGCACGTACTCACTCAGCTTGACCAACTGCGCAGCTACCCGTTCATCTCCCGGCGCCTGTCCTCCGGACGGCTGCGGCCGCATGCCTGGTACTACACCGTCGAAACCGGCGAAGTCCGTGCCGCCGCGCCCGGCCGCCGCACCTTCAAGCCCTTGTGACCCGCTCCGACCATGGCCCCGCACACCTGCCTGTCCGCTCCGGTCGCCCTGATCACCGGCATCGTGGGCGGCCTGGTCACCGCGGGCTGCTGCCGGGCAGCAGCCTCCAGGTCAGCGGGCCCGCCGCGGGCCTGACCGTGCTCGTTCTCACCGCCGTCCAGGAGTACGGCCTGCCCGCCCTCGGTGTGATGGTCCTCGTCACCGGGCTTCTCCAACTCGCCCTCGGCGCCCTGCGGTTGGGCCAGTATTTTCGCGCCATCTCACGGCGTGTGGCTACTGCTGTTCGCCGCGCTGCTGCCCGGCGCCCTCGGCGTGATCCCGACCGCCGCGCTCGCCGGTGTCCTCATCCACGCGGGTTTCAAGCTGCTGCCGGTCAAGGAACTGGGGCCGCTGTGGCGCGAACACCGGGGTGAAGCCGTGGTGTTGGTGATCACGGCGGGGGCGATCCTGGTCACCAACCTGTTCGAGGGCGTGTTGATCGGGCTGCTGCTCGCGGTGGTGAAGACGGCCTGGGAGATCTCGCACGTCCACATCGGCGTTGACGACTCCGACACGGGCGGTGGCCCGGTGCGGGTGCGGATTCGCGGCCATGCCACCTTCCTGCGCCTGCCGCGCATCCTCGACGCCCTGGAGCAACTGCCCGCCGATCGGCCGATCGAGCTCAACCTCGCCGGGCTGCGGCACCTCGACCACGCCTGCATGAGCGCCCTGCAGAACTGGGCAGATCAGCACAACGCCCACACCGTTCAGCCCGAGCGCACCCGCGTCTCAGCATGAGTGAGGGCCCGTGGGGCGGTGTTCCGGCCGCCCCACGGCCTTTAGTTACATACGGTGAACACCCACCGGCGTTCACCCGTACCCCTTGTCGTATGCCTGGCCGCCGGCGCGGGCGGGAGCAACCCGGACACGGAGAGGCAACGTGCCAGAGAAGCCACAGCGAGGACGCACCGGCCGCACCCTGCCCACTGCCCGCCTGGTGCGTGGCGCCGCACTGACCGCAAGCCTGGCTCTCCTTCCCCTGGCCGCGGCCTGTGGCGGGGGCGAGGACGGTGCCGCGGCGGACGGAAAGTCCTCGACCAGTCCCGTGGCTGAGGTCGTGGCCCCGGCGAAGGTCGAGGTGATCGCTTCCCTGACCGGCTGCAAGGCCAAGATCCGTATCGACGCGGACCAACTGCGCCAGGGCCTCTGCCACACGAAGAAGGTCGACTACCTCATCACCACCTTCCCCGAGGAGAAGTACAAAGAGACCTGGCTGGACAGCGCCGCCATCTACGGGGGCAAATACCTGGTCGGTTCCCGCTGGGTCGTCAGCGCGAAAGAGCCGGAGATGCTGGAGACGTTCCGGGCCAAGCTCGGCGGGACCGTTCGGGAACTGAGCGGCGTGGGCCCGAACCCGTCCCCGAGCGCGCCGTAGCGGCAGCCGCGCCCTCGATCACCCCGCAGCCCCCACGGGCCACACCGCACCGTACGACCCACCAAAACCCGGAGGCTTCTCCATGCCCACGGCACCGCGCCGGACCAGGACGCCGCTGACCGCTCTCCTCCTGGTCGGCGCCGTGCTGGCCCTCCTGTTCGGCGGCGCCGGATCCGCCTCCGCCCACGCCATTCTGACCAGGTCCGACCCAGCAGATGTCTCCGTCCTCAAGACCGCCCCGAAGCAGATCACACTCGCCTTCAGCGAAACTGTCAGCTTCTCCGGCGCCTCACTGCGCGTCCTGTCCCCGAAGAATGTGCGGGTCGACCGCGGGCCGGTCACGCACGCCGACGGGAAAAGGGACACCGCCCGGGTGCTGCTGGCGGGCAAGCTGCCCGAGGGCACCTACACGGTGTCCTGGCGGGTCATCTCCGCGGACAGCCACCCGGTCTCCGGGGCGTTCACCTTCTCCATCGGCACGCCATCCGCCGCCACCGCCGCAGTGCCGGACGAGTCCCCGGACGACACCGCCGCCTCCCGCCTCTACGGCTCCTTCCGCTACGTCGCGTACGGCGGCCTGGCCCTGCTCATCGGCGCCGCCGTCTTCACCCTCGTCTGCTGGCCCGCCGCGGCCGGGCTGCGGCCACTGCGCAAGCTGCTGATCGGTGGCTGGACGGCGCTGTTCGCCTCCACCGTCGTTCTGCTGTTGCTCCGCGGCCCGTACGAGACCGGACGGGGGTTCACTGCGGTGTTCGACCTGTCGCTGCTGGGCCGGACCATCACCGGCAGGTCCGGGGCGGCCCTGGGCGCGCGGCTGTTGCTGCTGGCCTCTGTGGGCATCCTCGCAGTGCTGCTCGCCGCCCGGCACCGCCGCACGGCCGAGCAGACGCGGCAGGAGTCCGCCGCCGACGCAGCCGATCGTACGGACACGAGGTCCACCACCCGCGTGGGCGCGACCGCTCCGCCCGCCGACCATCCGCAGTTCGGTACCGGGGCGCGTGCGGCGGGCGCGCTGTTCGCCCTGGGCCTGGCCCTGACCTGGGCCGCCGCCGAGCACGCCTCCACCGGTATCCAGGTGCCGCTGGCGATCCCCGTCTCCGTGCTGCACCTGCTCGCCATGGCGGTGTGGCTGGGCGGTCTGGTCGCGCTGACCCTCGCCCTGTTCCGGGCACCCGCCGGCACGGTGATCCCGGCAGCGGCCGTCGCGCGCTTCTCCTGGCTGGCGTTCACCGCGGTCGCCGTCCTCGTTGTCACCGGGGTTTACCAGTCCTGGCGGCAGCTCGGCTCCTTGGACGCGCTCACCTCCACCGAGTACGGCAATCTCCTCAGGCTCAAGGTCGCCGCCGTGTTCCTGGTGCTGACCGCGGCGGCCTTCTCCCGCCGGTGGACCGCGCAACTCAGCCAGGAACCGCAGACGACGGAAACCCACTCGGCGGCGGAGCCGCAACGCGTACGGGTGGCCGAGCGCGTGGGTGTCGGCGCCTCCGCGGGCAGCGGCACGACCGAGGGCGGGGACGACGCCGGGCTACTCGGCCCGGGCGATCCCACCGACAGCTCCAACCCGCTCGACTCCAACCTGTCCGACCCCGACCCGTCCGGCTCCTCCCCGTCCGCGTCCGACTCGTCCGGCCCTCCGTCCTCCTCCGACCGGTACCGGCGCGGGCTGCGCCGGTCGGTCGCCGCCGAAGCCGTACTCGGTGTCGTCGTCGTGGCGATCACCACGGTGCTCACCGGAACCCAGCCCAGCCGCGCCGCCGAGGAGAGCGCCGCAGCTGCCACCGCATCGCGGCGGCCCCCGGCGGCGGTGGTGACGGTCCCCTTCGACGTCGGTACGCCGAACGGGCAAGGCAAGGTGCAGATCACCTTCGACCCGGGGCAGGTCGGCGACAACACGGTGCAGGCCCTGGTGTTCGGACCCGACACCGGTGTCTCCACTGTCCCCGAACTCCGTCTCACCCTCACCCATCGCGAGCAGCGGATCGGCCCACTGGACGCGAAGCTCGTGGACAGGAAGGGGCATTGGTGGACGGAGAACCTGCGGCTTCCGCTGCCCGGCACCTGGACCATGCGCGTCACCGTGCGCACCAGCGACATCGACCAGGTCACCGTCTCCAAGAACGTCACCATCAGGCCGCTACCGGACTACTGACCGGCCACTACTGACCGGCCACTCAAGCCTGCGCGCGGGCGGCGATCCCGTCGATGTAGACGTCCAGGGAGAACTCGAAGAGCGTGTCGGGCGGGTCGGGCTCCAACTCGCCGGCCCGCTTCAGGCTCGGCAGTTCCTCTTCCGTCTTCGGCAGTTTCCCGTCCGTCTCGGAGCGCAGCCACGGCGGCGGCAGTTGTCGCAGATCCGCGGGTTGCAGATGGGCGGGCGGCCGGTCGTACAGGATGTCCTGTAGTTCCACGAAGCCCACGACGAGCCGGATCGTCTCCATGCATGCGCGGTAGGCGTCCCGCAGCGACAGCCCCACGCTCTCGAAGAAGCCGATCAGGGCGTCCACGTTGCGCAGCATCGCCGGATGCCTGGCCATGGTGATGTTCTCGGTCAATGCGAGGGTGGTCATGCCGGGATGGCGCCGGTAGTGCGCGCGCAAGTCCCGGCAGTAGGAGCGCAGGCTGTCCCGCCATCGCCCCGGCTCCAACTCGGGTGGCTGCCATTCGGATTCGAAGATCTCGGCGGCGACGGTGAGCAGGTCGCGCCGGTCCTCGACGTAGTTGTAGAGCGCGCGGGGTGAGACGCCCAGGTCGGCCGCGAGTGACCGCATGGTCAGTTCGGCCGGAGGGTGCTGGTCGAGGAAGTCCAGCGCCGCCTGGCCGACCGACTCGCGGGTGAGGGTGGGGCGGCCCTTGCGGTGGGTCGGCCGCCGCCTGGCCGGAGGGTCAACGCTGCTCATCAGGCAATGAGGCTAGCAACTGCTTAAACTTCACACATGTTGACTTTAATGCGCTCGGTCGACACAGTGACCCTGGTAAGGCTCGCCTAACTTTCCTGGAGTTGCCGCATGCGCCGCCCGGCCCGCCTCGCCATGGACCTCAGCCCGCTCCGCGAGAGCCGGGACTTCCGCCTGCTGTACGCCGGCTTCCTCGGCGCGATGTTCGGCACCCTGATGACGAGCGTCGCGGTGGCTGTGCAGATCTACGAACTCACCGAATCGGCCCTGCACATCGGCCTGGTCAGTCTCGCGCGGGCCTGCCCTGTGGTGGTCGGCGTGCTGATCGGGGGAGTCCTCGCCGACCGCCACGACCGCCGTGTGCTGATGCTGGCCACGCGGCTCCCACTGACCCTCATGGCGGCGGCCCTGGCGGTCAACGCCCTGCTGCCGGAGCCGCAGTTGTGGCTCATCTACGTCGCCACCGCCCTGACCGGGCTGCTCGCCGGACTCGGCGGCCCGGCCATGCTGGCGGCCATCCCGTCCCTCGTGGGCACCGAGCGCCTCGCGGCGGCGGGCGCGCTCACCTCCGCCTCCACCCAACTCGCGGCTCTGCTGGGGCCCGCCGTGGGTGGTCTGCTCGTCGCGGGCCCCGGCCTCGCCGCCTGCTTCGCCGTGGACGCGGTCGGGTTCCTGGTCTTCTCGGCGGCCCTGTGCTTCGTACGGCCGCTCCCTCCGACGGCGGCGGATGCGGGCAAGGGCGTACGGCAGGCGTTCGCGGCGGTTGCGGACGGCGTGCGCTTCGTCCGTGGCCACCGCCTCATCGTGGGGCTGCTGCTCATCGACGTCGCGGCGATGGTCTTCACGATGCCGCAGGCGCTGTATCCGGTCCTGGCCGACCAGCAGTTCGGCGGCGGCCCTGGCGTGGTGGGCCTGCTGTACGCCGCGCCCGCCCTCGGCGCGCTGATCGGCGCGGCCACCAGCGGCTGGACCGGCCGCGCCGGCGGTCACGCCCTGATCGGTGCGGTCCTGCTGTGGGGGCTGTCCCTGACGGGCTTCGGCGCCACCTCCTATCTTCCGGTCGCTCTCGTCCTGCTGGCCCTCGCCGGCCTGGGCGACCTGATATCGGAGACCCTGCGCACGGCGCTCCTCCAGCACGGCACCCCCGACGAACTACGCGGCCGGGTCAGTAGCTTGTGGATGGTCCAGGCGACAGTCTCGCCCGCCCTGGGCAACGCCGCCGTCGGCTTCCTCGCCGAACTGACCAGCGCCCGCACCGCCGTGGTCACCGGCGGCCTGGTCTGCGTCATCGCCACGCTGGCGGTCGCGGCGGCCTTCCCGGCTCTCCGCCGTGCCCGGCTCACTGCGCCACCCGCCGAGGATCCGCGGCACGCCCTCGGTGTCGATCCCGCCGATGCGGCGGCGCCGACGGACGGGTCGACGCGCTGAATGCGCCCTAGGCGCCGGCCGGTTCGTAGGCGCTGATGACGTACAGGGCCTCGTCGTCGATGGCGTTCTTGTCCCAGTCCAGCGAGATCCGCACCGGATGCCCGTCGGCCGTGTACTCCACCTCCGCCGTGTCCGCCCGGTCGCTCCGGGCCTGCTCCAGCTCCTCCAACAACTCGCCGATGGTGGGCACTTCACCGGGCAACTGCTTCACCACTCGCCGACCGCTCTCGTCGAGCCCGACCGCCTTGGCCACCTCGCCGTCTCGGACCGTCACCCGGAAGGTCCCGAGCAGGGTCCGTTCGCCTTCACTCGACTTCAGCGTGTACGTGTACAAGGAGGGCTCCTCCCAATTCGTCTCGCTCTGCGCGGCGGCGCCCGAGGGCGCGGTCTCGGTGCCACAGGCGGAAGTTGCGCACATCAGCACACCGATCACGGCGGCAGCGGAAGCGGCGCGGGCACGGGCACGGGAGCGTACGGCAGTCATGGCAGCTCCTTCGACGACGGCTACTGCTATGACGCCGGTCAGCCCGCGAACGTTCGGGGAGCCGGCTCCGGCAGACAGGCCGCCGCCCCTTCGACGCCGGCTAACGCATTGAGCTCAGCACCTGGCCCTGTTCGCGTATATCGCCGACAACATCGATGTCGCCAACCGCGCGTGCGCAGGACGACATGTGCCGTCCCGGACCGTCACCCGGAAGCCCCCTGCCAGGGCGTGTAGTCGACGTCAGCGAGACCCACACCACAACGTGCTGGTGGGAACTTCTGTCCGTGGGGGTGGAATTGGTTCCGCCCCCACAGACGCGGCGACCGGTCAGCTCTGTGACGAGGCGGTGCGCCGCTTGGACAGCCACCATGCTCCGCCGCCCACGACGAGCAGCGCCACGATCACCCCGCCGATGACCAAGCCCGCCGAGCTGTCCTCGTCCTCCTCGGCGGCCTTGGCGTCGGTCTCGGAGCCGGCGGCCTCAGCGGTCGGCTCGGTGGCCGAGGGGGTCGGGCTGGGCGTGGCGCTTTCGCTGGGGCTGGGGCTGGGACTCGGGCCGGCCGGCTTGGCGCCCGGGGCCGCGGGCTTCAACTTCAGGACCGGGGCCGGCTGTTCGGACTTCTCGCCGCCGCTGGGCAGTTCGATCCAGCGGGAGACTTCGCCGTCGCTGTAGGTCTCGACGGTCTTGAAAGCGATCTCCTTCGCGTCCGGCAGCTGCCGGACCTTGATCTTGTGCTCGGCGTCGACGCCGACCTTCAGGGCGGGGCCGCCGATGGTGTATCCGTCGCTGGTGGCCTTCAGCTTCCAGCCCTTGGGCGCCTCGCCGAGTGTCACGTCACCGGGAGCGATGCCTTCGGGCAGCACGACGCGCATTTCGGTGAAGCCCGCCGAGTCGGACTCGGCCTCGGAGACGAAGCTGAGAGTGACGTTCTCGGCCAGGGCCTGCGGGGTGTCGGCCTCGACCTCCGCGTGCGCGGCGGCCGGTGCGGCCAGGGCGAGCGTGGCCGTCAGCGCGGCGGCACCGGCGAGTGCGATACGACGGCCCGCACGGGCCACCGCGTGGTGGGACACGGACACAGGGGAACTCCTTGTTGGTACGGAAAGAACCGGCCCCACAGACACCGGGGCCGGTGACGGACCGGAAGCTGCTCCCTGCGCGGTGGCCCCCTGCGCACCACCGTGTGCTCCAGTACGTCGTCCCCTGCTTGTACCGCCACATCGAAGGAGGCGTCCGGCCGCCGGTCGGGCAGCGCGAACAACACCCTGCCGGTGCCGTGGACCGGACGCGGCAGTACATGGGCCAGGGCGGCCGCGGCCGCCCTGGCGAGCGTGCGGAGTGTGCCGAGCGCGGCCGTCATCCGCGCATCCGTCCGGTGCAGCAGCCAGGCCACGATCAGCGCGGCGACCCCGTGCACGGTCGTCATCGCCGCCCCGGCGTGGTGCCAGGCGTGACCGTCCCCCGCCGCTGCAGCGCCATGCCCGGCGTGCATGGCGTGTCCCGGTACCGCCGCCTGCGTGTCGCCGTCCGCGAAGGACAGCGCGAGATGCAGCATCCCTTGCGTCGCCAACGTGAACACCACGGTCGCGGTCGGCGCGTAACGGCGCCGTGCCAGCGGCCAGACCGCTACGAACTGGGCCACGACCGCCGCGCCCACCAGCCGCCAGGGCACCGTCCCTTCGGCGATCGCGTGATGGCCGAAGGTCGCGAGCACGGTACCGAGCACGGCGAACAGACCGGCCCGTGCGCACGTGCCCGCGCGGCCGGCCCGGCCCGTCTCCCCGGCACGCCGCTCGTCCCCGGTCACGTGATCATGAGGCACGGTCGCCCATCATCCCCCACCAGTTGGCGGCCGTCCTGGAAACTGCCGTTCGACGCCGCACGATCAGGCTCGGGCACTGATCGCCTCGGCGAGCCGGTCGGGGGTGCGGGTGGAGAGGTAGAGGTAGGGGGTGGGATCGTCCGGGTCGATGACCTCGATGCGTACCGCGGTCGTGATGTAGCTGCGCATCAGCATGAAAGCCCGCAGGTCCGCCTTGTACGTACGCCATGCCCGCGCCTCCTCACCTTCCAGAACCTCAGCATCACCCAGTGCTTTCAGGGGGATGCGGGCGTCACCGGCAACCAGCAGTTCCCCTGTGACCCGGATCCGCATCGAGCCCTGCGCGCTGACGTAGAAACCGGCGAGGCACGTACCCGCCACCAGGGCGATGAGGGCGGCGATCAGACCGTACGGCAGGAAGACCAGGGCCATGGAGAGGCCGAAGAGTGCGGCGATGACCCACCAGGCTTTGGGTGCCGTGAGGTGTTCGTCGTACCTGAGGGTCTTGTCGAGGGTCACGGCGGTCACCTTGTCGTATACGTCGGGGTCGGCGGGGCTGTTCACGGGGTTCACGGGGTTCACAGGGGGAGGAAGGCGCTGGCGCGCGGCTGGTACTGGAGGCAGGCACCGGTGTCGACGTCGTAGAACCAGGCGTGCAGGCGCAGGGACCGGTCGGCGAGCCGGGGTATGACGGACGGGTAGCCGCTGAGAGCGTCGAGTTGGGCCAGGGTGTGCCACTGGCCGGCGGCTGTGTCGTCTCCGGCAAGTGCAAGGGCCGAATCGTCCGGCCACGACATGTCGTTCGCCGGCAACGTCTCGGCCCGACGTACGGCATCACTGGCGACGTCGCACCGCGAGTGGCCGCACGCGATGATGTCCGAGACCTTCAGTTCCTCGACGGCGTACTCGATCGTGCGCGCTTCGCCCGACAGGGCTTGGGTGTCACGCCGGGGGATCTGCCCGCCGTAGGTGCGCAGTTCGAAGAGGTCCCCGGGCCGGGCCCCGGTGAGAAGGGCGGGGATCACTCGGGCGTCCGAGCATGAGACGAACAGCGCGCGGGGACGGTGGCCGCCCGCGAGGTCGCCGAGGTCCATGCCGTGCGCGGCCACGCGGGCGCGGAAGACGCGGGCCTGGTCGATGAGGTACTGCATGTGTGCCCCTTATCCACTGCGTCAGTCGGAGAGCCGGGCGTCGATGAGCGCCTTGAACGCCTCGTACGAACCGGGGGTGGCGACCGTTTCTCCGTCGAGGAAGAAGGTCGGGGTGCCCTGGACGCCCAGCCCGAGCCCATCGCGCTGGTCGGCCTGCACCCGTGCCGCGACCTTCGGATCCTTCAGGTCGGCGTCGAACTCATTCAGATCCAGGCCGAGTTGCTTCGCGTACCCCCGGAAGACGTCCTGCTTGGACTCCTGCGCCTCGCCCCACTCCTTCTGGGTGGTGAAGAGCTTGGTGTACATCTCCTCGAACTTCCCCTGCCGGGCGGCCGCTTCGGCGGTGCGCGCGGCGAGTTCGCCGTTGCGGTGGCCGGGCATGGGGAAGTAGCGGGCCACGAACGTGACGCGGTCGCCGTACTCCTCGCGCAGTTGCTCCACGACCGGGTACATCGCCCCGCATCCCTCGCACTCGAAGTCCAGAAACTCCACGAGGGTCAGCTCGCTCTTCTTCGGGTCGGTGAGGCGGTGGCTGGTGTCGCGTATGGGCATCGCCTCGGCGGCGGGCTGGACGTCCAGCCCGCCCGAGTCGCGGTCGTCGGGGGAGAACAGCAGGAAGGAGCCGAGGGCGGCGGCGAAACCGGCCACGATCACCGCGGCGACGATCAGGTGCTTGTGCAGCTTCTTCATGATTCCTCGGTGGGGTCGGTAGGGACGGGGC
>NZ_JAAKZY010000430.1 GCF_011045015.1 Streptomyces scabichelini
TGAGGGAAACGCCCGGTTACATTCCGAACCCGGAAGCTAAGCCTTACAGCGCCGATGGTACTGCAGGGGGGACCCTGTGGGAGAGTAGGACACCGCCGAACTAATTGTAGAGAAAGCCCCCGTGCCATTGGCACGGGGGCTTTCTGCGTTAAAGGCGCCCCGCTGCCTTGAGGGCCAGATAGGCGTCTGCCAAAGCAGGAGGCAGATCGTCCGGTGTCGCGTCGACGACGGTGACGCCATGGTGGAGGAGCTGCTCGGCGGTGCGATGGCGTTCTGCTTGAGCCTGGGCTGCGGCAGCGGCCTCGTATACGGCGTCGGTGTTTCCTCGCGCCTTGGCCATGCGTTCTATGTACGGGTCGGCCACTGAAGCGACCAGGAGTGTGTGGCGCTGGGTGAGGCGGGAGAGTACGGGAAGCAGGCCTTCCTCGATGGGGGCCGCGTCGAGGCTGGTGAGGAGCACGATCAGTGAGCGGCGCGGGGCTGTGCGCAGGGCGGTGGCGGTGAGGCCTCGTGCGTCCGTCTCGATGAGTTCCGGTTCGATACGCGCCATGGCGTTCACCAGGGACGGCAGGACGTCGCCTGCGGCTCGGCCCTGCACCAGTGCGCGTACCCCGCGGTCGTACGCGAGGAGGTCCACGCGGTCGCCGGCTCGGGAGGCGAGGGCGGCCAGGAGCAGGGCCGCGTCCATGGAGGCGTCGAGGCGTGGGACGTCGCCTACGCGGCCCGCCGACGTACGGCCCGTGTCGAGGACCAGAAGGATGTGGCGGTCGCGTTCGGGGCGCCAGGTGCGTACGGCGACTGCGGACTGGCGGGCGGTGGCGCGCCAGTCGATGGAGCGGGTGTCGTCCCCGGGAACGTACTCGCGGAGGCTGTCGAATTCCGTACCTTCGCCGCGGGTCAGGACGCTGGTCCGGCCGTCGAGTTCGCGCAGGCGGGCCAGCTTTGAGGGGAGATGCTTGCGGCTGGTGAACGGGGGCAGGACGCGTACGGTCCAGGGGACTTTGTGGCTGCCCTGGCGGGCGAAGAGGCCGAGAGGGCCGTACGAGCGGATGGTGACACGGTCTGCCTGGCGGTCACCGCGGCGGGTGGGGAGCAGGCGGGTTGTCGTGCGTCGGCGTTCGCCTGGGGGGACCGTCAGTCGGTGACGGGATGCGGCGACTTCCGTGCCGGGCTGCCAGCTGCTGGGGGGCCAGGCGTCGCGGATGCGGGCGCGCAGGGGGCGGCTGGTCGGGTTGGTGACGGTGAGGGTGACGTCGGCGGCTTCGCCGAGGCGTACGGAGGTGTCTCCGGAGCGGGTCAGGCCGAGGCGGCGTACGGGTGCGGCCAGGGCGAAGTCGCAGACACAGGCGAGGGCCAGGGGGGTGTTCACGGCGAGCATGCCCGTCCAGCTGGGTTCCCAGATGCCGACGGGGAGGGTGCCGAGGGCCGCCAGGAGGGCGGCGCGTCCGGTGAGTGCCATCAGCGGGGTACGGGGACGTGGGCGAGGATCGCGTTGATCACCGAGTCGGCGGTCACGCCCTCCATCTCTGCTTCGGGGCGGAGTTGGACCCGGTGGCGGAGAGTGGGCAGGGCGAGGGCCTTTACATCGTCGGGGATCACATAGTCGCGGCCGGTCAGCCATGCCCAGGCGCGGGCGGTGGCGAGGAGCGCCGTCGAGCCGCGTGGGGAGACGCCGAGCGTGAGGGACGGTGATTCGCGGGTGGCGCGGCAGATGTCCACTACGTAGCCGGTGATTTCGGGGGAGACCGCGGTCTTGCCGACTGCCGCGCGGGCGGCTTCCAGGGCGGCCGGGCCGGCTACGGGGCGTACGCCGGCGGCGCGCAGGTCGCGCGGATTGAAGCCCTCGGTGTGGCGGGTGAGGACGTCGATCTCGTCCTGGCGGGAAGGCAGCGGGATCGTCAGCTTGAGGAGGAAACGGTCCAGCTGGGCTTCGGGGAGGGGGTACGTGCCCTCGTACTCGACCGGGTTCTGGGTCGCGGCGACCAGGAACGGTTCGGGGAGGGGGCGTGCGGTGCCGTCGACCGTGACCTGGCGTTCCTCCATCGCTTCGAGGAGCGAGGACTGGGTCTTGGGCGGGGTGCGGTTGATTTCGTCGGCGAGCAGGAGGTTCGTGAAGACCGGGCCGGGCTGGAAGGAGAACTCGGCGCTGCGGGTGTCGTAGACGAGGGAGCCCGTGACGTCGCTGGGCATCAGGTCCGGTGTGAACTGGACGCGCTTCGTGTCGAGTTCGAGTGCGGATGCGAGCGCGCGGACGAGCAACGTTTTGGCTACCCCAGGGACTCCTTCGAGTAGGACGTGTCCGCGGCAGAGGAGGGCGACGACGAGGCCGGTCACGGCGGGATCCTGGCCGACCACGGCTTTGGCGATCTCGGCGCGCAGGGCTTCCAGGGAGGCCCGGGCGGCGCCCGGATCCCCGGTGTACCCGGCGTTGTCAGTGGTCGGGTCCATCATGGACGGCGTACCTCTCTTTCGAGGGCGTCGAGTTGGTCGGCGAGAGCGATGAGGGCCGCGTCGTCGCGGGGCGGCGGGCCGAAGAGGAGTGAGTGCAGGGACTGTCCGTCGCCGTGGAGCTGGGCGGTGGCGAGGAGCGCCGTCGAGCCGCGTGGGGAGACGCCGAGCGTGAGGGACGGTGA
>NZ_JAAKZY010000431.1 GCF_011045015.1 Streptomyces scabichelini
CTGCTGATGCCAGCCCCGAAGCCCCCGCCCTGATCGTCTACACCTCCGGCACCACCGGCCCGCCCAAGGGCGCCGTCATCCCCCGCCGGGCCATCGCCGCCACCCTGGACGCCCTCGCGGACGCCTGGCAGTGGACCGGCGACGACGTACTCGTGCACGGCCTCCCCCTCTTCCACGTACACGGCCTGATCCTCGGGATCCTCGGCCCGCTGCGCCGCGGGGGATCCGTACGGCATCTCGGCAGGTTCGAAACGGCAGGTGTGGCAAGGGAGTTGAGCGAGGGCGCCACCATGCTGTTCGGGGTGCCGACGATGTACCACCGGATCGCGGAGTCGCTGCCCGACGACCCGGCCCTCGCGAAGTCCCTGGCCAGGGCGCGGCTGCTGGTGTCGGGTTCGGCGGCCCTCCCCGTGCACGACCACGAACGGATCGCGGCGGCGACCGGGCGACGGGTCATCGAGCGGTACGGGATGACGGAGACCCTGATGAACACCAGCGTCCGCGCGGACGGCGAGCCGCGCGCCGGCACGGTCGGCGTCCCGCTGCCCGGCGTCGAGCTGCGGCTGACGGAGGAGGACGGGGTGACGGCCGTCGAGGCGTACGACGGCGAGACCGTCGGTGAGATCCAGGTCCGCGGGCCCAACCTCTTCACCGAGTATCTGAACCGTCCCGACGCGACGGCCGAGGCGTTCACGGAGGACGGCTGGTTCCGGACCGGGGACATGGCCGTGCGCGACCCCGACGGCTACGTACGCATCGTCGGCCGCAAGGCCACCGACCTCATCAAGAGCGGCGGCTACAAGATCGGCGCGGGCGAGATCGAGAACGCGCTCCTGGAGCATCCGGGCGTGCGCGAGGCCGCGGTCACCGGTGAGCCCGACGCCGACCTCGGCGAACGGATCGTGGCGTGGATCGTTCCGGCCGACCCTCAATCTCCCCCATCGGCCGAGGAGTTGGCCGACCATGTGGCCCGCCGCCTCGCGCCCCACAAACGGCCGCGGACTGTCCGCCACCTGGACGCCCTGCCTCGCAACGACATGGGCAAGATCATGAAGCGCGCGCTGCCCAATGTCTGACGGCCCCATGCCCGACGGTTCCATGTCCGACTCTGACGGTTCCATGTCCGACAGCCCGAGGTCCGACGGCTCGATGTCCGACAGCTCGATGCCTGACGGCCGGCGATCCACGGCCCGCGAGGCGATCGGTCTCGTCTCCGACGGCTTCACCGAACTCCCGGCCCCGGTGGGCGAGTACGCACCCGACGGCCCCCTGGCCTGGCAGGGTTACGACGCCTCACGCGCCCGCGCCGCCGAGCGCACCGGGGAGAAGGAGTCCGTCGTCTGCGGCACGGCGACGGTGGGCACGACTCACGCCGTGCTGATCTCGTTCGAGTTCGGCTTCCTGGGCGGGTCGCTGGGCGAGCGCACCGGGGACCGCCTTAAGGCGGCGCACACGTACGCGCGTGAGCACCGCCTCCCGGTCGTCTCCCTGATCGCGACGGGCGGCAGCCGGATGCAGGAGGGCATGCGCGCGTTGGTCCAACTCCAGCGCGTGGCACGGCAGTCGGCGCTCACCCGGCAGGCGGGGCTGCCGCAGCTCGCGGTCCTGCGGGACCCGACGACGGGCGGCGGCTGGGCCACGCTGGGCGCGGGCGCCGACGTGATCCTCGCGCTCCCGGGTGCCCAGGTGGGCTTCGCGGGTTCCCGGGTCCGGCCGCCGGACGCGGACCCGGCGGCGTACACGGCGGAGGCGCAGCTGGCGGCGGGTTCGATCGACGCGGTGGTTCCTCCGGAGGAGCTGCCGGGGGTACTGGCGCTCTGGCTGCGCCTGCTGACCGGCGGCGACGCCGGAGACGGGTCGCCCTCGTCCCGGCCCACGTCCCTCTCCGCCGCGCCACCTCCACCGGCCCTGGGCGACACCGACCTCCCGGCCACCGGCTGGGAAGCCGTACGCAACGCCCGCTCCCCCCGACGCCCCCGCGCCACCGCCTACCTGGACGCCTGCTTCACTCGCCGCGCGGCGATCAGCGGTGACCGCTGCGGCGGAACCGACGCCGGGATGCTCTGCGGCTTCGGCATACGGGCGCAGGACGGCCGTACGGTCGCGTACGCGGCCCAGACCGGCACCGCCACCCGTCCCGCCGGCTACCGCACGGCCACCCGCCTGATCCGCCTGGCGGACCGGCTCGGCATCCCCGTACTGACGCTGGTGGACACCCCGGGCGCGGCCAACGACGCGGAGGCGGAACGGCAGGGCGTGGGTGCGGCCATCGCGGACCTGTTCACCGCGGTGACCGAAGCAACCGTGCCGGTGACCACGCTGCTGATCGGCGAGGGCGGCTCGGGCGGCGCCCTGGCACTGGCGGCTCCCGGCAACACCTGGGCCACGCCGGACAGCTACTTCTCGGTGATCGCTCCGGAAATGGCGGCGGCAATCCTGAAACGCCCCGACGACCAGGTGAGCACCATGGCCGACCAACTCCGAGTGCGCCCGCAGGACCTGGTCGAGCTGGGGATCGTGCGGGGCATCACCGCGTCGCCCTCCACCCCGGCCCCATGACCACGGCACGCAGAAACCCCCGTTCAGCCGCAC
>NZ_JAAKZY010000432.1 GCF_011045015.1 Streptomyces scabichelini
CGCCGGAGGGGCGGGGAGCCGGTGTCGGTACGGCCGCGGGGGCGCCGGAGCGGCAGGACGCGGAAGGCGGTACCGCCGCGCCGGGGACACCAGGGACGCCAGGGACGCCGGAACCGCGGGATGCAGGAAGTGAGACGGCCGGGCTGGGGGCGCTGGAACCGCGGGACATCGGAAGCGAGACGGCCGCGCCAGGAACACCCGAACCACAGGACAACAAAAGCGAAGCCGCCGCGGCGGGGACACCTGAGCCGTGGGACGCCGAAAGCAGTACCGGTGCGCCAGGGACGCCGGAGGCGTGGCCCGGTGATGTGGTGATGCCCGGGCTTCTGCCGCTGTCGGCGCGGACACCGCAGGCGTTGAACGCGTACGCGCGGGCCTTCCGGGACGAGCTGGTCCGGCGCCCGGACATCGCCCCCGCCGATCTGCTGACGACGACCGCGCTCGGGCGGCGCCATCTGCCGCACCGGCTGGTCGTCACCGCACCCTTCGTCGAGGGGTTGGACGCGTTCCTCGCCGGCGCGGAGGGCGCCCTGACCGGAACGGTCGATCAGCCCGTCTCCCCTTCCTTCGTCTTCAGCGGACAGGGCACCGGCGGCCCCGGCATGGCCGCCGCGCTCGCCGCCCGCTTCCCGGTCGTCGCCGAGGTGCTGCGGGAGTGCGCGCGGATCTACCGGGAGGAGACGGGCGAGGACGACTTCCTCGATCGGATCACCGGGGAGGACGGGGAGGAGACGGGTCGGGAAGGCCACCCCGCCAGGACCACCGACGGGGCGAGCCCGGAGCCGAGGCGGACGAGCCAGGACGGCCACCCCGACCGGACCGTCGGGGCCTCCGCCCCCTGGGACACCGCCTTCGCTCAACCCGCCCTCTTCGCCCTCCAGGTCGCGCAGGTCCGGCTGTGGCGGAGTTGGGGTGTACGGCCTGCCTCGGTCGCCGGGCACAGCGTGGGCGAGTACGCGGCCCTGTGTACCGCCGGGGCGCTGTCCATGGCGGACGGCATGCGGCTGCTGTGCCGACGGGGCCGGCTGATGCGGGACACGGAGCCGGGCGCGATGCTCGCGGTGTTCGCCGACCGGGATCGGGTACGGCAACTCGCCGCCGAGGTGGGGCAGACGGGGCAGGTAGAGCTCGCCGTGTCCAACGGACCCGAGCACCAGGTGCTGGCCGGCCCGCCGGACGCCGTCGCCGAGGTGCACCGGCGGCTGACCGGGAAGGGCCTGACCGGCGTACTCCTCCCGGTGGACCGCGCCTTCCACAGCGCGCTCCTCGACCCGGTCCTCGACGACCTGCGCGAGGCCATCGAGAAGACCGAACTGCGGCCGGTCGACGTCGAGTTCGTCAGCGGGCTCGACGGCGTCGCCCATCCCCCGGGCTGGCTGCCCGACGCCGACCACCTCGTCCGCCAGGCCCGGCACACCGCCGACTTCCACGCCGTCCTGCGCACCCTGGCCCCGGCGGACGTCCTCCTCGAACTCGGCCCCGGCGCCACCATGACCCGACTGGCCCGCCGGGCGATCCCCGGCACCCTCTGTGTCCCCACCGGACGGAGCCCGGACGACCTGTGGCCGACGGTGGCACGGCTGCACTGCGCCGGGGTGGCCGTCGACTGGGCCGCCCTGCTCGACGGGTGCGGGGGACGCCGTATCCCGTTGCCCACATACCCGTTTGAGCACCGGTCGTACTGGATCGGCCCGCCGCCGGCACCCACCACGGCCGTACCCGCAAGCGAACCCGATGGGGAGGACGACGTGACCGACCAGGCAGTACTCGAGCGCGTACTGGATCTGACCGCGCAGCACCTGGGATACGACCGCGGCGGGCTGCGAGCCGGGGAGACATACGTCGGCCTGGGCGCGGACTCCCTGCAACTGATCGGCATGCTGCGGCAGTTGGAGGCCGAGTTCAAGGTGCGGATCGCCGTGCGGGAGCTGTTGGAGGAGGCAGGGTCACCGGAACTGACGGCCCAGCTCATAGCGAAGCGCGTGGAGCGGCCGGCACCGGAGCCGAGGGCCGAGGTCATCGACGTACGGCACGGGTCCGAGGCCGAGAGCACCGCCGTGCAGCACGCACCCGTCGCGGAGGCCGTCGGCGTACGACGCACCCCGGGCGCGGAGGCCGCTGACGTACGGCACGGGTCCGACGCCGAGAGCACCGCCGTACGGCACGGGTCCGACGCCGAAAGCACCGCCGTACGGCGCGCACCCGTCGCGGAGGCCGTCGACGCACGACGCACACCCGCCCCAGACCCCGAGGAACCCGGATACGCCACCCGCGCCGAAGTAGCCGAGCTCCGTCGGCAGATCGACCTGCTCGCCGAGACACAGGCCTCGCTGATCAACCAGCTCTCCGAGACCGTCGCCCTGCTCAACGCCGAGCGGGCCGTCCGATGAGCCCGGCCACGCCGGTCACGCCGCCCACGGCGGCGGACCGGGCCGCGGCGCTGTCCCGCCGGCTGGACGAGCAACTGGCGGAGGCAAGACGGCGCACCACACCGGCCGCACCCACACCGACCCTTCCCGCACCCACACCGACCCTTCCCGCACCCGCACCTCC
>NZ_JAAKZY010000433.1 GCF_011045015.1 Streptomyces scabichelini
GGGCCGGAGGGCCCGGCGCCCCGATGTGCATGCGGTGGCTATCCGCCCGGAGTCACGAGCCCCGATTCGTACGCCACCACCACCGCCTGCGCCCTGCTGTCGAGGTCCAGCTTGGTCATCGTGCGGTTGAGGTGGGTCTTGACGGTCGCCTCGCTGATGTAGAGGAGGTCGGCGATCTCCGGGTTGGACAGTCCGCGTGCGATCAGCTTCAGGACCTCCAGCTCACGCGAGGTCAGACCGTCCAGGTCCGCGGGCCGTTCGCAGGCGGTCCGGCGCGCGTACGCCTCGATCAGGCGGCGGGTGATGCTGGGCGCGAAGAGCGTGTCGCCCCCGCGGACCGCGGCCACCGCGGCGAGCAGCCGTTCGGGGCCGGAGTCCTTGAGAAGAAACCCGCAGGCCCCGGCGCGCAGCGCCCCGTACACGTACTCGTCGAGATCGAAGGTGGTCAGTACGAGGATCCGGGGCGCGGGCTCCGCGGCCTGGGCGAGGATGCGCCGGGTGGCCTCGATGCCGTCCATGCCGGGCATCCGGATGTCCATCAGGATCACCTCGGGGGCGGTCTCGGCGGCCAGGTCGACGGCCTCCGCGCCGTCGCTCGCCTCGCCGACCACCTTGATGCCGGGGGCGGCCCGCAACAGGCCCACCAGACCGGCCCGGATGAGGAACTGGTCGTCGACGACGAGCACTGTGGTCATGTGGTGGCGTCGTCCCCCCGCGCCGCGGCCCGCGTGGAGGTCGGCAGGGTGAGCTGTACTGCGAAGCCGCCCTGGTCCCGCGGGCCAATGCTGATCTGCCCGCCGTAGAGCTTGGCCCGCTCGCGCATGCCAATCAAGCCGTGCCCGCCGCCCGCTCGTACTCTGTCCGGAATCACCCCCTCTCCGTCGTCCGTGACCGAAACAGTCACCTGATGCGGTTCATACCTCAGCCGTACCTCCGCACTCGCGCCGTGCGCGTGCTTCAGGACGTTGGTGAGCGCCTCCTGCACCACCCGGTACGCGCAGAGTTCGACGCCGGGGGCGAGCGGGCGCGGGGTGCCCTCGACGGTGAGGGCGACCGGGAGGCCGCCGGTGCGGATGCGTTCGGTCATCTCGTCGAGACGGGCGAGGCCCGGCATCGGAGCGGCCGGGGCGCCGTCGTCGGCGGCGCGCAGCACCATGAGCATGCGGCGCAGCTCTTCGAGGGCCTCCTTGCCGGTGGCGTCGATGGTCTCGAGCGCGGTGCGCGCGGTGTCCCGGTCGGTGTCGAAGACGAAGCGGGCGAGACCGGTCTGCACCGAGATCACAGACATGTGGTGGGCGACCACGTCGTGCAGTTCGCGGGCGATCCGGCCGCGCTCCTCGGCGACCTCGCGCCGGGCGCGTTCGGCTTGTTCTCGGCGTAGTTGCCGGGTCAGTTCGGCCGAGCGGCGGTGGACGACGCCGAATCGCCACAGCACCGCCGGGTAGACGATCGCCTGGCCGACGACGGACGGCCAGCCGTCGGTGTGGTTCACCGCGCCCGCGTAGATCCAGGTCGCGCCCATCAGCACGGCGCAGGGAACGGACACGCGCTGCGGACGCAGGGAGGCGACGGTGTAAACGGCGAGCATGGGCCCGAAGCTGCACACCACGGGCCAGTAGCCGGCGGTGATGTACACCAGCCAGGTCGCGTGCATGAGGCAGCAGATCACGACGGGGGCCCGCCCGCGGAGCACGAGCGGCAGATGGACCAGGACCACCAGTGCATAGGCGGTCGTGTCGAGCGGCTCCTGCCCCTGACGCGCGGCCTCCGGTCCCAGCAGCAGAGCCACACTGGTCAGTGCCGCCGCGATCAGCGCGTCGACGGCGAGGGGGCGCATCCGCATCGCAGCAGCGTAAGGCGGTCCCTGGCGGAGGGCGTCAAACTTCCGCGGTACCGCACAAGTTGTAGCCCCTCACACCACCGCCGCATACGTCACCGGATCGCTCCCCGTCACCGCCTCCGCCCGTCCCAGTTTCACCAGTCGGCGCAGATGGGCCTCGGCCTCCGAGACGGCGATGTTTCTCGAGCCGTACGGGATTTGGTCCCAGGGGCGGTTCCATTCCATGCGCTCGGCGAGTTGCCAGGGAGTGAGGGGAGTGGTGAGGAGGGAGAGGAGGCCGGTCAGGCGGGACTCGTGGTGGGACAGCAACTCCCGTACGCGGGACGGGGCGTCGGTGAAGGCGTGCTGGTGGGCCGGCAGGACCTCGGCGGGGGCGAGGCGGCCGACCCGCTCCAGGGAGTCGAGGTAGTCGCCCAGGGGGTCCGTGATGGTGGCGTCGTCCGGGTCCTCGTACAGGCCGATGTGCGGCGTGATCTCCGGGAGGAGGTGGTCGCCGGAGAACAGGCGGCCCCTGCCGGGGAGTTGGGCCGGGTGGTCCTCTTCCAGGTGGAGGCAGACATGGCCCGGTGTGTGGCCGGGCGTCCAGATCGCGCGGAGGCGGCGGCCCGCGAGGTCGAGGAGTTCGCCGGGGACGATCTCACGGTCGGGGAGTGCGGGGGACAGGCCGGGCAGGTCGCGGG
>NZ_JAAKZY010000434.1 GCF_011045015.1 Streptomyces scabichelini
GGGGGCGGGTGGGCTCCGGCCAGGACCGCGCCGGTTGCGCCGCACGCAGCGCCCGGCACGGCGCGGCACGGCCCGGCCGCGATGGCCGTAGCGGTCCGCTCATGGTCAGCCGTGGTGGTCCTCGGGCCGGGCCGGTGCCGGGATGGCCGTCGTGTCGAGGTCGCCCGAGATGATCCGTGTGGCGAGGTCCGACAGGCGCAGGTGACGGGCGCGCGCGTACGACCGGAACGCGGCGAAGGCGTCGTCGACGGAGCTGTTCCAGCGCTCCGCCAGTACGCCCTTGACCTGCTCGATGAGGATGCGGTTGGTCAGTGCGGTCTCCAACTGGCTGTTCTCGACGTGCGACTGTTCCAGCGTGCGCTGCTGGAGGATCGCGATGGTGGCCACGTCGGCGAGTGCCTGGGCGAGCGCGATGTCGTTGTCGCCGAGGCGCTGCGGAGTGGTCTGGAAGAGGTTGAGCGCGCCGACGACGCGGCTGCGCAGGCGCAGCGGGATGGCGTGCGTGGTGACGTACCCCGTCTCGCGGGCCTGTGCGGCGAAGCGCGGCCAGCCGGCGGTCGTCTCCGTGCGCGTCAGGTCGATGTTCGTCCGGATGGTGCCGGTGCGGTAGCACTCGACGCACGGGCCCTGGTCGTGCTGGAGCGCGAACAGTTCCAGCAGGCGTGTGTGCTCGTCCGAGGCGGCGATGATCTGCAGCGCGCCGTGTGCGTCGGCGAGCAGGATCCCGGCCGCCGACACGTCGAGCAGTTCGACGCAGCGCGCGGACAGCCGATGCAGCAGGTCGATGACGTCGAAGTCCTCGACGAGGGAGTCCGCGACCTCCACGAAGATCTCGGCCAGACGTCGTTCGCGGGCCATGCCTATCATCCCTTTCCACCGTCGGGCGAATTCGGCCCGCTCACATCGTCGTCGGAGTTTTCATCGAAGTTGTCATCGAAGTTGTTGTTGATGTCGTCGTTGAAACGGAGCCTGCGGGCGACCACGTTCTGCGCAACCTCGCCGAGGGGGCTCTCACTGCCGTAGGCGTAGGCCCGCAGGCGCAGGAGGGCCTCCTGCATGGACACGCCGAGCTGGACGCTGATCATCCCCGTGGCCTGGTGCACGGCCGCGCGGTGCAGCCCCGACGGCCACTCCAGGAACACGCCGACTCCGGGGGCGTCCCCGCTCCGGCCTCCGCCGTGGTCCCCGTTCAGGAACATGCCGGTCAGCGCCGCCGCCAGGGCGATGGCGTCCGCGTACTGCTGCTCACTCACGCGCAGGTCCCCGTCGTACAGCACGGTCAGTACGCCGACCCGGATGGCCCCGATGCCCAGCGGGAAACCGCCCACACCCTGTACGCCCATATCGCGCGCGGCCGGCAGCAGCGTGGGCCACCGCTCGGGGCGTACCCGGTCCAGGTCCGGCTCCACGACGGGCGAACCGGTGCGGACCGCATCCGGCCCCGGCCCCTCGCCCAGCGTGAACTGGAGTTCCTCGAACCGCGTGCTCAACTCGGGGTGGCACCAGAGTGGTTCGGCCGTCCGGTCGTCGCCCACCAGCAGCGACAGCGCGATGCCCCCGGCGCCCAGCGCCCGCGCGCACGCCTGCGCCGGACGGCCGCTCCCGTCCTGGCGCAGCGACCGAAGGACATCGGCCATGCCGTCGCTGATCACCTTTCCCCGATCCGCGGTGGCCGGGGCACTCCGGGGTGAGGTGCCGCCCGGCTTCCGCCGTACATCATGTGGCTCGGTCCGCCGCCGCGCTGTCGGCGAGTACGCCGTTCCAGGCGTCCTCGGCACTCGCGTACCGCGGGAACCGTTCCAGCAGACCGCCGGCCAGGAACACGAGACCGGCGCCCGGCCGGGTGTGGACGACGCGCACCCATCCGAGCCGCTTCCGGCAGTCGTCCCACGCCGCGCACAGCGGGGCCAGAACGCTGCCGTCCATGAACGTCACGCCCCGCAGGTCGACGATGAGGAACAGCCGGCCGGTGCCGTCGCGGGCGTCCTCCAGGTCATGCGCGAAGGCCGATGCGGTCACCAGGTCCAACTCGCCGTCGGCCCGGACCATGCGGCACTCATCGAACAGCTCGGGATGCGGGCCCATGCGCCCCATCTCCTCTGTCGGTGGGATGGCTTTCGCCTTGCGCAGGGCCTCTGTTGCGCGGAATGGAAGTGCACGGAGAGGGCCGGGTTCACGGGCGGCCGTACGGCCAGCGTACTGCCGTGGCGCGATCAGCCCATGGCCCTTTCCAGGCTTCGACGGGGGTGGCCGGAGGTGTCCGTCCCTGGTCGGTTCGTGACTGGTTCGGGGGCGGAAGGTGCAAGACTCGCCCCGTCCGGAGGGAGCATCGATGAAGCCATTGGCGGCGGATCAGGTCACCGGGGTGTGGGGCACGCTCCTGCTCCCCGTCGAAGGCCGCGGCGACATCGTCTGGGACCGGCTGGCGGGCCAGCTCGACGCGCTGCTGACCAGCGGCGTCGACGGCATTTACGCCCACGGCACCGCGGGCGAGTTCCACACCCTCGACGAAGCCG
>NZ_JAAKZY010000435.1 GCF_011045015.1 Streptomyces scabichelini
GCCCGTCGCAGGGTGGGCATACGGCCCTGGGCTGGTACAAGGGGCGGGTTTCCTGAGACCGAACCTACGCGACGGGCATACGACGCACCGACCCACGCCCCCTCCCGCCGGTGGGCAAGTGGCGGGTGCGTGGTGGCTGAGGGCTCGTCTTTTAGGGGCGCGGGGAACTGCGCGATCAGCCACGACGAACCCGCACCCAAGCAACGAACCCAACCGCCCAACCGCCGGAGGCTATCGTGGAGCGGATGAGCGTTCAGGACCGGTCACCAAGGGAGCCCGCGGCAGCGAACCCGCGTTCGCTCGCGGAGCAGCTGCGGGCCCGCGACGACGCCTCGCTCGCCGCCCTCTTCCAGTCCCGCCCCGACCTCATCACCCCCGTACCGACCGACCTCACCCAGCTCGCCACCCGCGCAGGCACCCGCGCCTCCGTGATCCGCGCCCTGGAGCACCTGGACCGCTTCGCCCTGCAGACGGCGCAGGCCCTGGCGGTGGCCCCGGACCCGGCGGCGTACGACACGCTCCTGTCCCTGCTGGCCGGCGACGAGGATGACCCGGAGGTCACCGGCGCCCTCCCCGGCGCTCTCGCGACGCTGCGCGAGCAGGCGCTGGTGTGGGGCGCGGACGACCGGCTGCGCCTGGTCCGTACGGCCCGCGAACTGCTCGCGCCCTCGCCGCAGCACCCGTCGCCGACGGGCCTGGGCCCGACGGTGGCGGAGGCGACGGCGGGCATGTCCCCGGGCCGTATCCAGGAGATCCTCGCGACGGCCGGGCTGCCCACGACGCACGACGCGGTGTCGGCGGTGGCGTCGCTGACCGCACTGTTCACCGACCGGCCCCGGATGCGCGCCCTGCTCGCCGAGGCCCCGGCCGACTCCCTGGACGTGCTGTCGCGGCTGGTCTGGGGCCCGCCGTACGGGCAGGTGACGGCCGACCCGGCCCCCCGCCTGCGCTGGCTCCTCGACCGCGGACTGCTGCTGCCGACGGCGCCCGGCACGGTCGTACTCCCCCGCGAGGTCGCCCTGCATCTGAGGGCGGGTCGCGCGCACCAGAAAACGGAACCGCTTCCTCCGGCCGTCGAGCCCGCCGCCACACACCGTCCACAGGTTGTGGACGCGACGGCGGCCGGCCAGGCGTACACCGCCCTCGCGACCATCGAGGAGCTGCTCAAGGACTGGGACGAGGGCGGCCCGGCCGTACTGCGCGCGGGCGGCCTGAGCGTACGGGACCTCAAGCGCACCGGCGTGGCCCTCGACGTGCCGGAGCCCGTCGCGGCCTTCTGGGTCGAACTCGCCTACGCGGCGGGCCTGTTGGCGTCGGACGACGAGGCCGACGAGCGATACGCCGCGACCCCGGCGTACGACGAGTGGCTGGAGCTGCCCGCGGCCGAGCGCTGGACGCGGCTCGCCACCGCCTGGCTGGCCGCGACCCGCACGGCGGGCCTGGTCGGCGGCCGCGACACCAAGGACCGTACGCTCTCGGCGCTGGGCCCCGGCCTCGACCGCTCGGCCGCGCCCGAGGTCCGCCACCGCGTCCTGGCCCTGCTCGCCGCACTCCCCGAGGGCGCCTCGGCCTCCGCCGACTCCCTGATCGCCCGCCTCCACTGGGAACGCCCGCTCCGAGGTACCCAGTCCCAGAGCGACGACCTGCGCACCCGTCTCGCCCGATGGACTCTGTCCGAGGCGGAGATGCTGGGGATCACGGGCCGGGGGGCGCTGTCGACGCACGGTCGGGCCCTGTTGCCGACGCCACCTGAGGCGCCCCTCACCGGAGCCGAACTGGCCGCGGCCGCCTCCCGCGCCGGCCGCCTCCTCGCCCCGCTCCTCCCCGCACCCCTCGACCACGTCCTGCTCCAGGCCGACCTCACCGCGGTCGCGCCGGGCCCGCTGGAGCGTCCGCTGGCGGACATGCTCGGGGTGCTCGCGGACGTGGAGTCGAAGGGCGGGGCGACGGTGTACCGGTTCACGCCGGGTTCGGTACGGCGGGCCCTGGACGCCGGCCGTTCGGCGTCGGACCTGCACGCTTTCCTCGCCGCGCACTCGAGTACGCCGGTGCCTCAGCCCCTCGCGTACCTGATCGACGACGTGGCCCGCAGGCACGGCCATCTGCGGATCGGCGCCGCGTCGGCGTACGTGCGCTGCGACGACGACGCCGTGCTGAACGAGATCCTCGCCGACAAGCGCTCCCAGGGGCTCCGGCTGCGCCGCCTCGCGCCCACGGTGCTGGCCGCGCAGGCCGACCCTGCCACGCTCCTCGACGGCCTGCGCGCGATGGGCTACGCACCCGCCGCGGAGTCCGCGGAGGGCGACGTGCTGATCGCCCGCGCCCACGCGCATCGCACCCCGCCGCGTACGGCCCCCGAGCCCGTACCGGACGGCCCGCCGGTCCCCGACGCCACCCTGCTGAGCGCCGCGATCCGCGCCATCCGCGCCGGCGACCTGGCCTCCACGACCCCCCGCAAACCCGCCC
>NZ_JAAKZY010000436.1 GCF_011045015.1 Streptomyces scabichelini
CCCCCTCACAAGCCCGCACCACGCACCCCAACACCCGCAACGCCGCCCGCCGCCGCGCATCGCAAGCCGCCGCCAGCCGAGGATGCGTATGCCGTGGATGCCCGTCGTAGAAGATCACCCGCAATGCCCCCTCCCGACAACGCAGCGACAGATACACCTCGGCCCCCGACGTGAACCGGCAAGCACACGCGGCCAGTTCGCCCACCACCTGCACCGCCGCATCCGTCACGTCCTCCAGCCGATGCAACTGGAGGACCGCCCTGGTCGTCGCCCGAGCGATGCGAGGGCTGGTCAGATCGGCGGGAAGCGTGAGGCTGTACGCGAGGGTGTCGGGTGACGGTGACGGGGTTGCCACCGACACGTCGTTGAGGACGGGGCAGACGGAGACGACTGTTGCGGGCATGCGGAACTCCTCTGAGAACTCGGTGAATTGACGGACCTTGACGTCTCGACCCGACCGGTGGCCTGTCTCCCTGACGCAAGCCCACCCCTCCCAGGGAAGGAGAACCCGGGCAGGCTCGCGCGATGCGCTTCCGACTGCGTCGGGCCGTAAGCGACTCGTCACCGACTGTAGAGCATGAGAGGAGTACGTGTACTACTCCTCAGGGAAGTTCCCGGTGGACCGATCACGCGCCCCGGCGGCAGACTGACCCAGTCAACGGCCGAACAGGAGAGGGCACATGCCGCCCAGGAGCACACCAACGGAGCGCCAACGGCGGCTCGGCGCGGAGTTGCGCAGGATGCGCGTCGCGGCCGGGATGACGACGGAGCACGCCGCCGGCCTGCTGAACGTCCCCCGCACGAACGTCCCCAACATGGAGTCGGGCCGCTCCGGCATCAGCCCCGAACGCGTACGCACCCTCGCGAGCAACTACGGCTGCACGGACCGGGATCTCGTCGAAGCCCTCGCCGCCATGGCCGCCGGGCGCGACAAGGGATGGTGGGAGGCCTACCGGCGCCAGCTCCGGGACGCCTTCCTGGACATCGCCGAACTGGAGTGGCACGCCAAGCGGCTGCGCATCGCCGTTACCGTGCACCTGCCAGGGCTGCTCCAGACCGAGGAACACGCCCGAGCCGTCTTCGAAGCTGTGATCCCGCCCCTGCCCACGGCCGACGTCGAGACCCGCGTCGCCCACCGGATCGACCGGCAGCAGGTGCTCGACCGTCCGGAGCCCCCAGCCCTCGACGTGATCCTCCACGAGGCCGCCCTCCGTATGGAGTTCGGCGGACCGGCGGTGGCACGGCGGCAACTGGAGCACCTGCTGCGCATGTCCGAGCGCGACACCGTGACCGTACGGGTCATCCCGTTCAAGGCGGGCGGCTTCCCCGGTGCCGGGCAGTCCGTCGTCTACGCCGAGTCCACCGTTCCCCGCCTCGACACCGTGGAGCTCGACAGCACCCACGGCCCGGAGTTCATCGACTCGGAGACTCAGCTCCGCAAGTACCGGGCCCAGCTTGACGCCACCCAAGCCGTCGCGCTCACCCCGAAAGCCTCACGCGACTTCATCCGCACCCTCGCCGACGACCTCTAGGAGAACCCGTGCCGGACATCACCTGGGAAGACGCCTTCTGCGGTGAAGGCGCCAACTGCTTCCGCATAGGCACCGACCCCCAAGGCAACGCCTACATAGCCATCGCCGGCCAAGAAGACCACTACCTCACCGACACCCGCGAAGCCCTCCGCACCCTCATCCTCGACATCAAGGCCGGAAAGGCTGACCACCTGCTCTAGCCGGGAGCCGCCGTCAGGCCGCCCCCTCCGGCAGCACCCCGGGACGGAACCTCTCCACCCCCACCACATGCCGCACCCGCGTCGGCTCGATCAGCAGCATCACGCGCTGTTCCCCGGGGAGCAGCCACGGATACCGGTCCTCACCGATGTACTTCCTCGCGAGCCGGTCCATGGCCCGCTCAGCCGCCTCGCCCTCCACGAAGCGCACGACCCGCCCCCGGATCTCCACTCGGTCGTACGGGTTCTCTGAGTCGTGGTGGGACAGCGAAACGTTTGGATTGCGCCGGAGGTTGTCCACCTTCACGCGCCCCACGGACGTGTTGACCATGACGTACTCGTCCTCGATGTCCGCCCACATGGGCGACACCTGCGGCACCCCGTCCGCCCCGACCGTCGCCAGATGCCAGAAGTTCGGCGCCAGGAGCCGCTCGCGAATGTGGCCGTCGATGCTGCTCATACCGGTGCCGCCCTTCACGCTCGTGCCGCCCGCCCGCGCGGGCACGTACGCCGCCATCCTCGTGGCCGACACCGGACCCTCACCAGATGATCTTCAGCCACCTCGGACACGCATCCGATCCATATCGAACCCGTATCCGACGCACACCGAATCCGTAGAATCCGACAATCTGTGATCCTGGCCGAACAGACCGTAGTCACCGCAGCCCCGCGCACCTACGTTGTGCACGTGCACCAATCGCCACCCCCTGCCTCTGAGCCCAC
>NZ_JAAKZY010000437.1 GCF_011045015.1 Streptomyces scabichelini
GGGGTGGTGCCGTTGTGCGGGGCGGGGGTGAAGTCGGGCTTGGCGAACTCCTGAAACGGGGGCTGCGTCCCGAAGGGGGCGCCCCTTTAGGAGCGCGGGGAGTGGCGCCCCTTTAGGGGCGCGGGGAACTGCGCGCCCAGCCACGACGAACCCGCACCTTCAAACCGCACCCCCCCCAGCGGAGCGCTCACGCGGCGAGCCGCTGCTGCTCCTCCTCCACAATGCGGCGGGCGAGCGTACCGTCCGAGACATCGACAGCGTCCGGAGTCGCCTCCGCCACATCGCTGCGACGGGCGTACGCGTCGAAGAGGCGGGCCTTGCTCTCCAGGATCCGCAGGAGCCGGTCGTCCACGCTGTCCGTGGCGAGGAGGCGGTGCACCTGGACCGGGCGGACCTGGCCCATACGGTGGGCGCGGGCGACGGCCTGGTGCTCCAGCGTGGGCTTCACCTGCGGTTCGCACAGGATGACCACGGACGCCGCCTGGAGGTTGAGGCCGACGCCGCCTGCCTCGATCTGGCAGAGCAGCACCGCGTGGCCGGAGGCGGCCGTGAACTCGTCGACCAGCTGCTGCCGACGGGCGGCCGGCACACCACCGGCCAGTGGCCCCAACACGCCGTCACCCAGGGCCTGTTGGACGACGGCGAGCACGTCCCGGAAGTACGAGAAGACGACCACCTTGAGCCCGTTCTCGGCAGCCTCGTCCACCAGCTCACGCAGGCGTTGCAGCTTCGCGGACCGCTCGGCGTCCGCGTACGCGGCTCTGCGCATCGCCATGAAGTTCCCGGCGGCGACCGCCTCGCGGTAGGCGTCCTGGTCGGCGGCGCTGAACTCCTCCCACTCGTCGACCTGGAGCAGCGCGGGCAGTTCGGTGAGTACGTCCTGCTGGTTCCGGCGCAGATAGGCGGGGGCGACGGACCTGCGGAACGTGTGCGGGCCCTCCCCCACTCTCGGCTTCGCTCGAGCGGGGGGACCCCCACCCGCGTCACCGCCCTGGATCCTGGGCACCAGCTCGGGCTGGAGGTAGCGGACGAGGGCACGGAACTCCTGGACGCGGTTCTCCATCGGCGTACCGGTGAGGAACAGGACGCGTTCGCACCGGTCGGTCCAGGCGGCGACGGCGCGGGAGCGGCGGGCGTCGGGATTCTTCACGTAGTGGGCTTCGTCGACGACGAGCGCCGCCGGGGGTGCTGTCGCCCTGTCCGGCGCGGGCAGGCTGTGGAGGACGTCGAACGTGGTGACCGCGACGCCGCCGCGCTCGCGCCACTCCGCGTACGCGTGCCGCCGGTCGGGGCCGTGCACGGGCATCGCCCGCAGGGTGCTGCGTGAGCGGATCTCGCGGGTCCAGTTGATCAGTACGCTCGCCGGGCAGACCACCAGGAAGTGGCTGTGCCCGTGCGCCGCCAGGTGCGCGAGCACGGCGATGGCCTGGACCGTCTTGCCGAGCCCCATCTCGTCGCCGAGCACCACCCGGCGCTGGGCGAGCGCGAACCGCGCGCCGAAGGACTGGTAGCCGCGCAGCGACACCCGACAGTGGGTGTCGTCGAGCCCCTGCGCGTGCACCCGCTCGGCGACCTCCGCCGGGAGGAAGCCCTCGGCGGCCGCGACGTCGGGGGCGCTGCCGACGACCTCGGCGAGCTGGCTGTAGTACTCCGTGGAGCGCAGCTCGAAGTCGACCCACGCCTCGGCGTCGGAGGCGGACTCGCGCAGCAGGTCGGCGGAGGCCTGTGCCAGCAGCAGTCGTACGTCCTCGGTGTCGGCGGTGAGTTCGTGCACTGCCGCGACCGCGACGAGCGCGCTCTCCCGCCGGGCTCGCGTGGAGAGGGCCATCCGCAGCCGCCCACCGGCCGGCCGGGCCGCCGGAAGCAGCACCTTCAGCTTCCGGTCGAGGCGTTCGGCGGCGTCCACGGCGCGGCGCAGCTCGGGCCCCGCCTCGACGAGCCGCCGCAGCGCGATGACGAGGGCGGTCGTCCGAGGCTCCGGGTGATCGACATCGATCCGCACGGACACGGTGTCCTCGACCGCCCGGGCGATCTGCCGAGCCGCGGCGAGCGCCTGATCGGCGGTCTGCGCCCCGACCCCCGGTATCTGCCGCAACTCGTACCGGCTCGCCTCATACACCTCCCGCACCGACCCGACCCCGGCCGCCTCCAGGGCCGCAAGCCGCAACCGCCCCTCGGTGACGTCCTTCAGCCGGGACACGGGAATCCCCGCCAACTCCTCCACGACAAGGTCGGCTTGGATCGGTGCAAGCGCCGTACGCACCTCGTCGAGCGCCCGCCGGTGATCGTCGAGCACGGCCCGAGCGTCCCGACGCAACCGCTCCCCTCGCGCCAGCACCTGCCTCGCCTTCCGCCCCACCGGCGCGAACACGGGCCCGCCACCC
>NZ_JAAKZY010000438.1 GCF_011045015.1 Streptomyces scabichelini
GCGGAGACGGGGGAGGTGGGGGAGTCGGTGTCAGTCATGCCAACAAACGTAGGCCAACACGTGTTGACAGTCCAGTGGGGTCACCCTATGTTGGCAAACGAGCGTTGGCCAACAAGTGTTGGCACTCGGATGTTGGCCCTCAGGTGTTGGCCAACGTGTGTTGACCAACGTGCGTGGACCAACACCCATAGGCATCAGGAGATCGCCATGAATGCCAGGAACACTCAGTCCAACGTCATCGTCGTCGGCGCCGGACCCACCGGGCTGCTGCTGGCCGGCGACCTTGCCGCCGCCGACATCCCCGTGACCCTCGTCGAGAAGCGGCCGCACGAGATCAGCAACCTCTCCCGCGCCTTCGTCGTGCACGCCCGCACCCTGGAGCAGCTCGACGCGCGCGGTCTCGCCGACGAGCTGGAGGCCAAGGGCCAGGCACTCGACCGCATCCGCCTCTTCAGTCGCCTCACCGTCACACTCGACACGCTGCCCTCGCGTTTCAATCACCTGCTCGTCCTCCCGCAGTACGAGATGGAGGCGGCGCTGAAGCGGCGGGCGGTCGAGGCGGGGGTGCGGTTCGTGTACGAGACAGAGGTGACCGGACTGGTCCAGGACGCGGACGGCGTGACGCTTCGCGTACGCGGGCCCAGCGGGGAGGCGGAGGAGCTACGGGCCGCGTATGTCGTCGGGGCCGATGGGATGCGCAGCTCCGTGCGCGAGTCGCTCGTGCTGCCCTTCCCCGGCCGCTCGGTGATCCGTTCCGTCGTCCTCGCCGACGTCAAGCTCGCCGAGAAGCCCGCGACGCTGCTCACCGTCAACGCCGTCGGCGACGCGTTCGCCTTTATCGCGCCCTTCGGTGACGGCTACTACCGCATGATCGGCTGGCACCGCGGCCGCAACGTCCCCGACACCGCGCCCCTCGACCTCGACGAGGTCAAGGAGATCGCCCGGCTCGCCCTGGGCCGCGACTACGGCATGCATGACGCCCGCTGGATGTCCCGGTTCCACAGCGACGAGCGGCAGGTGCCCGAGTATCGCGTGGGTCGCGTGTTCCTGGCCGGGGACGCCGCGCACGTGCACACCCCCGCAGGCGGCCAGGGGATGAACACCGGCCTCCAGGATGCCGCGAACCTGAGCTGGAAGCTGGTGGCGACGCTCAACGGGTACGGTCCCGCAGGCCTGTTGGACACCTACCAGGCCGAGCGTCACCCCGTCGGCAAGGCGGTGCTCCGCAGCAGCGGCGGGATCGTGCGGCTTGCGATGGCCAAGCGGCCCTGGACACTCGCGGCCCGCGCGCTGCTCACCACGTTCCTGAACAACGTCCGTCCGGCGCGCACGCGGATGGTCGGCGAGATCACCGGGATCGGCTTCGCGTACCCGGCGCCGCGCGGTGCCCATCCGATGGTCGGCAAGCGCGTCCCCGACGTGGAGCTGGAGAGCGGCCGCCTCTACGAGGCCCTGCGCGGCGGCAGGTTCGTACTCGTCACGCCGGCCGACACCACCACCGCTGACCCCACCACCGCCGACACCACACCCGCCGACATCGGCCTCGCCGGCATCGACGCCCGCAAGGACCGCCTCACGGTGGAGAGTTGGGCGAGCGAGCGGCGTACGACGCTACTGGTCCGTCCCGACGGTTACGCGGCCTGGGCGGCGGACTCCGCGGACGCGGAAGAGGTCGAGGCGGCGCTGACTAAGGCCGTGGGCTGACCGTGCCCGCGAGCAACTGACGCAACAGGTCGGCCAGTTGGTCGGCCTGTTCCGCGTCGAGCGCCGACAGTGCCTCCGTCTGGAGGGCGAGCCCGGCCTCGACCGCGTCGTCGATCATCGCCAGGCCCTTGTTCGTGAGCGTGACGTGGAGGGCCCGGCGGTCGTGGGGGTCGGGGGACCTGCGGAGCAGACCGGCCCGTTCCAGCTTGTCGAGCCGCCCCGTCATGCCACCGGTGGTCAGCATCAGCGTCTCCGAGAGCCGGCGGGGCGAGAGGGTGTACGGGGCGCCGGACCGCCGGAGCGTGGCGAGTACGTCGAACTCGCCGCGTGAGATCCCGAACCGGGCGTACGCCTTGTCCATCCGGTCGCCCATGGTCCGCGAGAGCTGGTAGACGCGGCCGAACACCTCCATCGCGGCGGTGTCCAGATCGGGCCGTACGACGGCCCACTGGTCGATGATCGCGTCGACGGCGTCCCGGGGGGTCTTGGGCGTGTTGCTCATGGGGCGAGTATCCGGGCCCAACCAATTGGTCGCAAGAAAGTAGCTTGACGGAAAGTAGCTTAGGGCTAAGCTACTTGCGACCAAGCGAGCTGGCTACGGGTCACGCGTCCTGAGCCGGCCATGCCACCCGCCGCCCCTGGAGCCGGTCATGAACCGCCCCGCCGCC
>NZ_JAAKZY010000439.1 GCF_011045015.1 Streptomyces scabichelini
TGCCGGAGTACATGGTGCCGGTGGCGTTCGTGGAGTTGGAGCGGCTGCCGTTGACGGTGAACGGGAAGGTGGATCGGGGGGCGTTGCCTGCGCCGGAGTTTGTGTCGGGTGTGGGGCGTGGGCCGCGGTCGGGTGTGGAGGAGGTGTTGTGTTCGCTGTTCGCGGAGGTGTTGGGGCTGGATCGGGTGGGGGTGGCTGATTCGTTCTTTGACTGTGGTGGGGACAGCATCATGGCGATTCAGTTGGTGTCGCGTGCGCGTCGGGCGGGGTGGGTGTTGTCGGCGCGGGATGTGTTTCGGTGTCCGTCGGTGGAGCGGTTGGCGCGGGTGGCGGTGCCGGTGGGTGCTGCTGGTGGTGGGGTGGTGGAGTCGGCGGGTGCCGGGGTGGGTGTGGTGCCGTTGACTCCGGTGATGGGGTGGTTGCGGGGTCTGGCGGGGCCGGTTGCGGGGTTCCATCAGCATGTGGTGGTGCGTCTGCCGGAGCAGGTGAGTGGGGAGCGTCTGGTTGCGGCGTTGCAGGCGGTGGTGGACCGGCATGACATGTTGCGGTCGCGGTTGGTGCGGGTGGGGAGTGAGTGGCGGCTGGAGGTGGCGGCGCCGGGCACGGTGGACGCGGGCGGGCTGCTGGACCACGTCCCCACACCCCACCTCGACGAGGACTCTCTGCAAGAAGCCGTGACACGGCACCTGCGCCACGCCCGGGAACTGCTCGACCCGGACGGCGGAAGCATGCTGCGCGCGGTGTGGCTGGAGCCGGGCCGGTTGTTGCTGGTGGCGCATCACCTGGTGGTGGACGGTGTGTCGTGGCGGATCCTGCTGGAGGACCTGAAGGCGGCTGCGGAGGGTCGGGAGCTGGAGCCGGTGCCGTCGTCGTTCCGGAGCTGGGCGCGGCGGCTGCGGGACCAGGCCGAACAGGGAACCTACACCGGCCAGCTCGACCTCTGGCGTGAGCTGCTCGGCCGGCCGAACCCGCCGCTCGGCTCCAGGAACCTGACCCCCGCCGAGGACACCACCGCGACGAAGCGCGAACTCACCCTTGACCTGCCGGTGGAGCTGACGGAGGCGTTGCTGACGCGGGTGCCGGCGTTGTTCCACGGTGGTGTGAACGATGTGCTGCTGACGGGTCTGGCGCTGGCGGTGGAGGAGTGGCAGCGGCGGCGTGGCCGTGACGCGGGTGCGGGTGCGGGTGCGGGTGTCCTGCTTGATCTTGAGGGGCATGGCCGGGTCGAGGCGGCGGGGGTGGATCTGTCGCGGACGGTGGGGTGGTTCACGTCGATTCATCCGGTGCGGCTGGATGCGGGCGGGGTGTCGTGGGACGAGGTGTGTGCCGGCGGGTCGGCTGCCGGGTGGGCGTTGAAGGCGGTCAAGGAGCAGGTGCGGGCCGTGCCGGACGACGGTGTCGGTTTTGGTGTGCTGCGGTACCTGGACCCGGCGGCGGGTGCCGAGCTGGCCGCCGGAGCACGGGCGGAGCTCGGGTTCAACTACCTCGGCCGGTTCACCAGTGGTGACGGCGCCTGGGAGCTGAGCTCCCGCGCGGGGATGGTCGGCGGTGGTGCCGACGCGGGGCTGTCGTTGGCGCATGCGCTGGAGGTCAACGCGGTGACGTATGACCTGGCCGGGGGGCCGCGGTTGCAGGCGAGTTGGGCGTGGGCGGACGGGGTGCTGTCCGAGGCGGAGGTGGGTGAGCTGGCGCGGTTGTGGTTCCAGGCCCTGGAGGGGCTGGCCCGGCACGCCGACGCACCCGACGCGGGCGGACTGACCCCCTCCGACCTGGACCTCGTCCAGCTCAGCCAGGCCGAAATCGAAGCGATCGAGGGCTTCGAGAACGACGACGACTACGACCTTGACTGGGAGTTCTCAAAGTGACCAGGTCGCGCATCGAGGACATCCTTCCTCTGCAGCCGCTGCAGGAGGGTTTTCTGTTCCATTCGCTGGTGGCGGATGGTTCGGTGGATGTGTATACGTCGCAGGTGCGGTTCGATCTGGCCGGTGAGGTGGATGGGGCGGCGTTGCGGCGGGCGGGGGAGCGGCTGCTGGCGCGGCATGCGAATCTGCGGGCGGGTTTCCGGCATGAGGGTGTGAGCCGGCCGGTGCAGGTGGTGTATCGGCGGGTGCGGTTGCCGTGGGCCGAGGTGGATCTGTCGGATGCGGTGGATGTGGAGGGTCGTGCGGCGGAGCTGGCTGCGGAGGACCGGTTGCGTCCGTTCGATCTGGGGCGTCCGCCGTTGTTGCGGCTGTCGTTGCTGCGGCTGGGGGAGCGCCGCTACCGGCTGCTGCTGACGGGTCATCACATTCTGTGGGACGGCTGGTCGGTGCCGGTGCTGGTGGAGGAGCTGTTCCGGCTGTATGCGGCCGGGGGTGAGG
>NZ_JAAKZY010000043.1 GCF_011045015.1 Streptomyces scabichelini
CGGCGGAGAGCCGGGCGGGCAGGGCGGGGTCGAGGTATCGGCACAAGGCGTAGAAGGCCGCCCAGTGCGGGTCCGGGCCGTCGCGCAACTGCCGGGTGAGATAGGTGATGTTGCTCGCGGCGGGCTCGACTGCGTCGATGCTGCGGCTGGCCGCCGCGGCCTGCATGAGGGGGTACAGGTTGGGTCCGGCGCCGCACTCCAGGGAGCGTGCGATGCTTCCCGGCGCCAGCCTCCGGTACAGGTCCGCGTGGTGCCGGATGACGGCCGCGTCCGAGGGGTGGATCCTGCGGTAGTTCTCCTCGAGGTAGGCGTCCACGGGCCAGTGGTCCCAGTCGGCGTCCGCGTTGCGCCGGTGCGTGGAGGACATGGGTGTCCCGCGTCCGTGTGCCGTCACGGCCATGGTGACCCCTCGGCCGTGGCGGTCCGTCTGACGGGGAACTGTTCGGCCACTCCGGTCAGTACGGCGTTGAGACGGTCGATCTCGTCATCGGTGTTCCGCGCGGTGACCTGGATCCGGAAACCGACCTCCTCACGCGGCACCAGCGGATAGGCGGCGAGCGTGACGTAGATGCCGTGGTCCCACAGATACTCGCCGACAGCCGTGAGGTCGGCGCTGTCGGCAATCGGGATCTCGATGATGGGCAGCCCGTCGGTGTTCGGGGTGGCGAGGCCCAGGCCGCGCACATGGTCCAGGACCCGTGACGTCTTGCGGTGCAGGTCGGCCCGGATGGCGTCGCCCCGGCGCTCGTTGACGTCGAGCCCCGCGAGCGCGGTGGCGAGCGAGGCTGTCGGGGAGGGCCCGGAGTACAGGTAGGGGCCGGCGGCGACCTTCAGATGCGCCTTGAGGGCGGGTGGCGCAGTGACGAACGCCAGCAGGGACGAGTACGCCTTGGAGAAGCCACCGACCAGCACGACATCGTCGTACGACTCACCGAAGTGCCGGACTACGCAGTTGCCGCGCATACCGTACGGGGAGGTCTCGGTGGCGCCGCGTTCCCCGATCACTCCGAATCCGTGAGCGTCGTCGACGTAGAGCAGGGCACCCTCGGCACGGCAGACGCGGAGCAGATCCGGCAGATCGGGGAGGTTGCCGGTCATGCTGTTGACGCCGTCGAGGCAGACCAGCCTGGGGGCACTGAGGGGCGCCGCGCGCAGCAGCCGCGTCAGCTCGTCGGGATGCTTCGCGTGGAAGCGACGCACCGTCGCTCCCTGTTCGTGGGCCACCATGCAGCCGTCGTACATGGTGCGGTGGGCCCGCGCCTCGACGAAGACATGGCCACCGCCGCTTCGCCCGGCCGCGAGCACGGGGATCACCGATGCGTGGATCAATGTGATCGTCGGGAGGAGGAGCACGTCGGGGGCGCCCAGCAGCTCGGCCAGCCGTGCCTCGATCTGTGGATACAGGCGGGGGTTGCCGATCATCCGGGACCAGCTGGGATGGGTGCCCCAGCGGCGGACATGGGGCGCGATGGCGTCCATGATCTCGGGCTCGAGGTCGAAGCCCAGGTAGTTGCAGGAGGCGAAGTCGGCGAGCCAGTGGTCACCGCTGCGGACGCGCCGGCCGCGTACCTCGTCGATCACGGCGTCGCACATCCGGCTGCTTCTGCGCAGCCGCGCGAGTTCGTCCCAGTGCTGTGTCCGACGGGCCACGGTCTCGGGCTGGGAGCGGCGGCGGCTCTCGCGCGGCGTGTCCGGGGAATGACCGGAGCGCCCTACGGAGAGCTGTCGTTCCTGGCTCACCAGCAGGAAGCGCTGTGCCTCGGCCGCGGTCATCGGCCGGGCGAACAGGTAGCCCTGGCCGTAGCGGCAGCCCATGGCACCGAGCAGATCGCGCTGCCCGTCGTTCTCGATGCCTTCGGCGGTCACCTGGAGTCCGAGCACATCGGCGATGCGCACGATGCCCTCGACCAAGGCGACCTGCTGGCCGTCGGTGATGATGTCGTCGATGAAGGACTTGTCCACCTTGAGTACGTCGATGGGGAACTCGCGCATATAGCTGAGCGAGGAGAATCCGGTGCCGAAGTCGTCGATGGCGAGGGAGACTCCGAGATCCTTCAGCGTGCGCATGGCGGTCCGGATCTGTTCGTCGCGCCGCACCAGTACCGATTCGGTGAGCTCCAGGACCAGCGATCCCGGGGCCAGACCGGAGCGGGCGAGGACCTGGCGCACCTGGTCAACGAATCCGGTGTCCCGGAACTGACGGGCGGACACGTTGACGTTGAGGTGGAGGGGTTCCGGCCTCGGCCGCAGGCGCTGCCAGCGGGCGACGTCGGAGGCGGCGCGCTCCAGCACCCAGGCTCCGAGCGGCATGATGTGCCCGGTCTCCTCGGCCAGGTTGATGAACTGGTCCGGCGGCACCAGTCCGCGTCTGCTGTGCGGCCAGCGGATCAGCGCCTCGAATCCGACGACGGCGCCGGTGACGATCTCCACGATCGGCTGGTAACGCAGTGCGAAGGCCTCTTGGGTGATCGCGTTGTCCAGACCGGCCCGCAGTTCGTGGCGTTCGGCCATGCCGGAGTGCAGGTCGGGACGGTAGCGCTGCCATTGCCGCTTGCCCGCGGTCTTGGCCGCGTAGAGGGCGAGGTCGGCATGGCCGAGGAGGTCCTCGGCCTCGTCGCCCGGCCGCGCGGTCGCCACACCGACGCAGGCGGAGACGCTGGTGGATCCGGTGACGAGGCCGAAGGGGCGGGCCAGGGCCCTTACGATCTCCGCGGCGAGCGCCTCGGCGTCGGCCGGTTCCCTGGCGCCCTCCATGAGGATGGCGAACTCGTCGCCGCCCAGGCGGGCCGCGGTGTCGCTGAGCCGCAGCGCCGCCGTCAGCCGTCGCGCGACGGCGACCAGAAGTTCGTCGCCGACCGAGTGGCCCATCATGTCGTTGACGACCTTGAAGTCGTCGAGGTCGACGAAGAGCACGCAGGTGAGGGCGGCGTCCCGGCGGCCGCGCAGCAGGGCGCGCTCCAGGCGCTCCAGCAGCAGTACCCGGTTGGGCAGTCCGGTCAGCGAGTCGTGGAAGGCCCGGTGGACGAGTTCGCGTTCGAGCTGGCGTTGCTCGGTCACGTCCCGCAGGGTGAGGACGACGCCGTGCACGGTCTGCTCATGGCGCAGGTTCCTGCACCGGACCTCGACGTCGAGGCATCCGTCCTCACCCCGCACGACCTGCCAGTCGTCGCGGAGGTCCAGACCGTCCCCGCCCCGGGCGCGGCCCAGCGTGCGCAGGGCGCGCTCGTGGTCCCCCTCGGCCACCAGCCGGGCAAGCGGAATACCCCCGCGCAGGTCACACCCGAACATGTCGTACGCCGACGGGCTGGCGTAACGGACGGTGTTGTCGTCGTCGACGATCAGGATGACGTCGGAGGTGTTGTGGACGAGGGTGCGGAAGTACTCCTCGCTCTTGCGGCGGTTGATCTCCTCGTTGAGTCCGACGCGGGCCAGCGCCAGCGCGGCCTGGGCGGCCAGCGACTCGGCCGGTCCCGACATCTCCTGGAGTCTCTTCACGGGACCTGCCAGGAGCAGCGCGCCGATCAGCGGCTCCGGCGCGCTTGACGCCTCGAGTCCCAGTGGGCACAGCAGCGCGGCGGAGGACGGCGGGAGAGCGGCGGCGGCGTCTGGGCCGAGATCGCCGGCATCGGTCAGGTGGGTGCCTCGCGACAGCAACTCGTACGGGCTCTCGCCGTGCGGGCCGCCGTCGAGGCGCCACTCGCCGGGACACCCCGGAGCGGCAATGGGCTGCAGGGAGGACCGGCTCGTGTCGAATACCAGCAGTACCGCTTCGTGGGCGGTCTCCGGTCGGAACAGGGTGGCTGCCGCCGTCCTTACGGCGTGGGCCACTTCCTCGGGGCTGACGGCCGCGACCAGCGACACCGCGGCCAAGCGCAGGCTTCGTTCCCGTGCGACGGCCTTGCGGTGTTCGTCGACCAGACCCCACAGCCGGGCCAGCACGAGCAGGAACATCGCTCCGGCGAAGACCGCGGTGACCGCGACGTCATGGGCATGTCCGCGCAGGGACTGGGCCAGCAGCATGGCGGGCGCGACCAGTGAGGCGCCGGCGAGGGCGACGAGCCGCCACATGGCGATGCCGGGTCGGGGCTCGGGCAACGGCTCGGTCAGCCGCACCATGGACGGGTGCAGGGCCGCCAGACCCCAGGCGGTGAAGAAGACCACCCAGCCCAGGTCCATGGGTGTGCCGACCTGCCAGGTGCCCTGCAACTGGAGTACTCCGTACAGCACGTCGGACACGAGGATGCCGATCGTCCCGACCGTCATCAGCTGCACCGAGCGTTCGCGGATGCCGCCGAGGGTGAGCAGGCGTACGAGCATGGCCAGGATCAGCACATCGCCCAGCGGATAGGCCACCGAGATCGCCCGTTCCAGCCAGGTGAGCCCCTCGGCCTGTGCCACCGGGTTGATCAGATGCACCCAGGAGAGCAGCGCGAGGCCCGAGGTGAGGATCAGCGCGTCCAGCAGCCCGGCGCGGTCGCGGGCCGGGCAGCGGAAGTGAATGATGCCGAAGATCCCGGCGGCGAACAATGGATACGTGGACAGATAGAAGACGTCCGCCAGCGAGGGGAACGGGTTCGGCTCGTCGAAGGCGGATTCCAGAATGTTGTAGGCGGTGTCCCCGGCGGTGAAGGTGAGGTTGGCGGCGGCCAGGAGGAGCCAGGGCCAGCGGTGGGTGGGTCGGTTTCGGTGGACGCCCACGAGAATGGCGGCGACCGAGAAGAGACCGATCAGGGCCCACGTCGTGATGTGCCAGGACGGCACGGTGAGGTAGACGACGGTGGGCGGTATGACGCACAGGACATAGACCGCCATCAGACGGAGATGAGGCAGACCGGGTCGGGATCGGCTGAGGCGGGACCGACCGCCCGTCGTCGGCCCCGGCGCGCGGGCTGTGGCCGTGACGCTCCCTCCGCCGGAGGGCGGCGGGCGCCTCCGCGGGACGCGCTGAACGATGCGCTGGAACGGGCCTTCACGACCTTTGGACTTCTGCACGGTATATCCCACTTTGTCCCTGGGGTGCGACGGGGTCAAACGAGTGCCCTGCGGGGCGTAAGCCGCCTCGAGAAGCCCGGCATCCCCACGGCTCACCACTTCACGGGCCCTTGACTGCTGCGGACATATGGGGCGAATATGTACGTATACATCGTATGCATAGGGCGTCTGTAACAGGCGCTTGCAGGCCCTCGGCCGAGTCCCGGCAGATGTACGCGCAGTCGGCGGGCGCCGTCACTGCGACAACTGAGGCTTGGCTCACACGGCACGGAGCCGGCCGCACACGGCAGCCCTGGACACACCGCATCGATTTCCGGAAGACAACAGCCCCATGAACGATGCTTTCCGAACCCCGGAACTTCCCACCTCCACCCCCCGGCCGGAGCTCAACGGGTCCGCCGTGCACCAAGGCCGTGGCTCCGCCGTGCACCAAGGCCGTCGGGCCACCGATCCGCCCGCCCGCCCCATGCGGCGGGCCGAGGACCGCCCTCCGCACCGGGCCACCGTCAGCCTGGTCGTGCCCGCCCGGAACGAGGCACGCAACATCCCGTGGGTCTTCGAGCAGATTCCTGACTGCGTCGACGAGGTCATCCTGGTCGACGGCGACTCCAGCGATGCCACGGTGCACATGGCCAGGCACTGTCTGCCCACCGTCCGCAGCGTCCCGCAGAGCGGCCCGGGTAAGGGAAACGCACTGCGCACCGGCTTCATGTCCGCCACCGGCGACTACATCGTGATGATGGACGCGGACGGCAGCATGGCACCCACGGAGATCCCGCACTTCCTGCACTTCCTGGAAAACGGGTACGACTTCGTGAAGGGATCGCGGTTCATCGCCGGGGGCGGCTCGCTCGACATCACACGTTTCAGGCGGCTGGGCAACCATGTCCTGCTGACTGCCGTGAACCGCCTGTACCAGACATCAATGACGGACCTGTGCTACGGGTTCTGCGCGTTCCGCCGCAATTTCCTGGACGACCTCGACCTGCATTCCTCCGGTTTCGAGATTGAGACCGAGATGGTCGCGCACGCATTGTGCTCCGGACTGCGGATCGCCGAGGTTCCCAGCCTCGAGCTTCCCCGCCGCAGCGGACGCTCCAACCTGCATGCCATTTCCGACGGCCGTCGGGTACTGCGCACGCTCCTTGCCGAGCGACCGGGAGCACGGTCAGCGCAGGCCGGACGGAGCAGCCAATGAATTCCACCGGCCAATGCCTGCTCGCCCCGAACGATGCTCCGGTCGAGGTGGTCGCCCCCTGCTGCGGGACACAGAGAACGGTTACACGTCGAGTGGCTGCGGCACACGGCCTGTGATGGACTATGAGCTGACCCCGCCGCCGGTTGACCGCTGAACCCCCAACGCGTCTTGGGCATTTCCTCTGCGGACAGCACACGCTGTCGTCATCCGGCCAAATCTGCCGTTCCGTCACCCGGAAGCCTGGCCATGAATCATGCGCGAACCTTGACCACCCCCTACGAGAAAGCGCTGTACCCAGCGAGGAAATTCGGCCGGAGTCATCAGTGAACAGGCGGCGCGATCCCGCAGGTCCCGGAAAGGTCGAAGCGGAGGTTCACGCCACGTCACCACGTACCGGGAGCGGGACCCGGCAAGACACCGCGCCCGGTCCACTTTCCCAGTCCCTCCTGCCCGGCTGGTCCCGGCTACGGCGGGCGGGCTCCGGCACCTGGACGGCAATCGGCGTACTGCCTGCCACGGTCACGCTGTGGCTGCTCTCACTCCGAGATGTGCGCCTCGATCAAATGGCGGATCTCGGGCTGCTGCAGGTGCTGCCGGCATTCTTCTGGGTCGCGCTCGCCCTCCTCACGCTTGGTTTCTGCATCGCCGCCGGCGACCGGCGGACCACTCACGGCTTCTTCGCGGCATACGTGATGGTGCTGATCGCGATCATCCATGCCACACCTTCGCTGCTCTACCCGGAGCTCCGTTACGCGTGGGCGTGGAAGCACGTGGCCGTCATCGACGCGATGGTCCGGCACGACGGCCGAGTGCCGATTGCGGGAGGCTTCGACATCTACAACCAGTGGCCGGGCTTCTTCCAACTCAACGCGCTGCTCCTGAGGGCCACCGGACTGGAGTCGCCCTTGGGTTATGCGATGTGGGCCCAGCCGCTCGCGAACGTACTGCTGCTCGGTCCGCTCCTGCTGATCTACCGGTCGGTCACGAACGACCGGAGACTGGTCTGGGGAGCCGTCTGGATCTACTACTCCTGTTCATGGGTGGCGCAGGACTACTTCGCACCGCAGGCCTTCGCCTTCCTTCTCTTCGCGAGTGTGATTGCCCTCGTCCTGAGGCAACTGCCGTCATCCAGCCCTCAGAGCCCGGACGTGGCGCGTCGCGGCTGGCCGCCGGCCCGGCTGGCCCTTCTGCTGGTGATCGAAGCCGCGATCGCCTCCTCCCACCAGCTCACGCCGGTCATGCTGATCAGTGCCCTGCTGCTGCTCTCACTGCCACGGCGCAACCGACGTGTGGCGCTGCCGGCACTGACTGGGGCGCTCGTGCTCACTCTCGCCTGGAACGCGAGCGTGGCAAGACCGTATGTGTCCGAGAACCTGAACAACCTCATCAGCGAACTCACGCGGCCCGAGGCCAACATCTGGTCCGGTGTGAGCAGGCTGGCCAACGCCGCCCCGAGCCAGGTCATGGTGGCCTGGATCGAGCGCGGCCTGACAGGGGGCGTACTCCTGCTGGCCGCAATGGCCTTTGCGCTGCGTTCCTGGACCCGTCGCACTCCGCTGCCCCTGCTCGTGCTCGCTCCCCTTGTGCCGGTGCTTGTCAACGCCTACGGAGGGGAGATGGTCTTCCGGGCCTACTTGTTCGCACTGCCTGCCGCCGCCTTTCTGGCCGCCGCCCTGCTGTTGCCGCCCGGCGGAGGCCTGCCGGCATGGATGCCCGCTGTCTACCTCCTGCTGCTGGCCATGCTCGGCAGCCTGGTGTTCGGCTACTACAGCAAGGAGGAGGAAAACCACTTCACCACCCAGGAGGCCGCCGCAACCCGATTCGCGACGACAAAGACCCCACGCGGATCGCTGATCATTTCAGTCACCTTCGCAGCTCCCGGCCTTGAGATGTACTACGACCGGCACGAGAACCTGCAGATCGTCGATCAGGACTTGGCGACCAGGCGACTTCTGGTGAAGGACCCGCTGAGGGGCATGGAACCGCTGGTGGCGAAAGCACAGGGCAGACCTGCGTACGTGCTTCTCAACCGTGCGCAGCGGGCGGCGGTGTACCTGAACGGTGATATGCCTGCCGACTTCATCAGGCGACTCAATTCGGCGCTGTCCAAGGCACCGAATTTCACAGAGGTTTACCGCAACCAGGACGCGGTGGTCTACCGGTTCGACCGTAGGACGGGAGGAAAGCCAGGATGACTCGGCTGCGATGGACCATCGCCGCATCCGGGTGGGTTGCCCTTGCCACGAGCGCTCTTCCGGCGTCGTTCCCGCTTCGGGTGTTCGTGACCGTCGCGTTCCTCCTCACCTGTCCGGGGCTGGCCGTCACCCTGTGGTTCACCGGAGGAGCGTTCACCTCCGGGGCCGGTCGGGCGGCCGTCCTGGAAGCCGCCGTTCTCACCGGGGCCATCAGCCTTTCGCTCTCGGCTCTGGTCGCGGAGGCACTCTTCCTGAGCCACGCATTCGCCCCCACCCGGGCTCTGCTCGTCCTCGCGGTTCTCAGCTCGGTCGCGGCACTGGCACCTGCCCTGCCCCGAGCGAAGAACGCCGTCCGCCCGGCGGCAAGCGACGACTGACACGTCAACCTGGTCAACGCATGCCCCGGCAGCCACACCCCATACTTTGCGGCCATTTCTTGACTAATCGGACACCCGACCTAAGATGTATCTATACGTCGTAAACATGCATGGATTGAGGGAAAGCCGTGCAAACACGCCGAGCTCCTCCGCCCGACGATACGGCGGGAACCGCGGCCGGACCCTCGCTCCATGCCGCCGGACACCCCCTCACCGCAGCGGTACGGGCGAGGGTGGCCGCAGCACTGCCCCGTGAGCCATTGCTGCGCAACGGACACCTCCTCGCCGTCAGCTCCCTCGTGAACACCGCCCTGGGAGCCTTTTTCTGGGTGTTCGCCACGCACTGGTACGGCGCAAGGACTGTGGGCCTCAACTTCGCCACCGTATCCGCAGCCACACTCCTGGCGACTATCGGCCAGCTCAACCTTTCCGACTTCCTAGTGCGCTTCATACCGTCCACCGGGCGTCACACCCGCAAACTGGTGCTCACCTGCTATGCCGCCAGCATTGTGTGCAGCGTGCTGGCCGCCGCCGCATTCCTCTTGCTGGTACCCGTCATCGCCCCTGGCCTGGACTTCCTCCTCACCCCGGTGACCGCCGTCTTCTTCGTGACGTACACCGCCGGTTACGCCATCTTCGTCCTGCAGGACGGCGCCCTGACCGGGGTGCGAAACCCTGGCTGGGTCGTGGCGGAGAACTTGATATTCGCCATTGTGAAGATCGTTCTTCTTGCAGTGGGTGCCGCCCTGACACTCTTCGCAGGCATCTTGATCTCCTGGGCGGGCGCCCTCGTGGTGGCTCTCCTGGTGGCCAACTTCTTCCTGTTGAAGCGGGCGGTGCCTCGCCATGAGAAGGAGGCCCCGGATGCAGGACGCCCGCCCCGCCTGGTCGGATACGCGGCCGCGGACTACGTCGGCTCGCTGTTCCGTGTGGCCGCGTACAGCTTGGTGCCCCTTCTTGTACTCAACAGTCTGGGTGCGGCATACAGCGCCTATTTCTTGATCGCCTGGTCCGTAGGCGTCATCCCCTACATGCTGGTGACCAACATGGGGAGCTCCCTGATCGTGGAATCGGCGCGCAACCCCCGGCAGCTGACGGAACACGCGTTTCGGGTTCTGCGCCACTCGGCACTGGCGATGGCTTTCGGCGCCGCAACGGTCATCATCGTCGCGCCCACACTGCTCTCCCTCTTCGGGGCGGAGTACGCAGAACAGAGCACCACGCTGCTGCGGTTGCTGGCCCTGTCGGCGCTACCGAACACCCTGGTGAGCCTGGCCGTCGATGTGGCACGCGTGCGTCGCCGACTGCGCTTGGTCGTCGGGGTGCAGTTGACGCTCTGCGTACTGGTGCTCGGCCTGACGAGTGCTTTGCTGCCGGTACTCGGTCTCGCCGGAGCAGGCGTTGCCTGGCTTGTGGCCGAGTGCCTGCTGGCCTGCTACCTCCTGATCCGGCGGTCGCATTGGCTGCTCAGAGGTCTGGAGAACCTTCATAAACGTCCACGCCCCGTTCCTCAGCCGGACAAGGAGAAGGTCGTGCCGCGAACCCACATCTCCGTAGTGATCTGCGTGTACACGGAGGACCGCTGGGAGGACATCCTCGCCGCGGTGCACTCGGTACGTGAACAGTCCCGGCCCGCCCTGGAAATACTGCTCGTCGTCGACCACAACCTGGAACTGCTCGACCGGCTCGACCATGAGTACAAGGAATACAAGAAACACGAGAAATACGAGGAGTACGAGGAGTACGAGGAGTACGAGGAGTACGAGGCCGTCGGGCCTCCCGGTCCGCTGGTCCGGGTGCTTGCCAACACGGGCCCTCGGGGCCTGTCCGCGGGCCGGAACACCGGGATCGCCGCGTCGCGGGGCACCATCGTCGCCTTCCTCGACGATGACGCGGTGGCGGAACGGGACTGGCTGCGGCACATGGCGTCGGCCTACACCGATCCGCTGGTGATGGCTGTGGGCGGCCGCACTGTGCCGTCATGGGCCTCCGGGCATCGTCCCGCCTGGTTCCCCGCGGAGTTCGACTGGGTTGTCGGCTGCGCGTACAAGGGGCTGCCTCAGGGACGGGCACCGGTCCGCAATGTGCTGGGCGGAAACGCCTCCTACCGTCGGACGGCCTTCGACGCGGTGGGCGGCTTCGCCACCGGCATCGGACGCGACGGCGACAAACGTCCGTTGGGTTGCGAGGAGACCGAGTTCTGCATCCGGCTGACACGGGCCAGGCCGGAGGCGGTACTGCTCTTCGACGATCGTGCGGTCATCCACCACAAGGTCCCCGCCGCCAGGGAGCGCTTCAGTTACTTTCGTGACCGTGCCTACGCCGAGGGATTGTCGAAGGCTCAGGTCACTCGATGCGTGGGCGTGGGCAGGGGCCTGAAGTCCGAACGCCACTACACCGCACGAGTGCTGCCGGCCGGGGTGGCGGGCGGGCTGCGTGACGCACTACTGGGGCGCCGGGGAGGCGCCGGCCGCGCGGGAGCCATCGTGACCGGGGTGGTGGCCGCGGCAACGGGATACGCGGTCGGTACCTTCCGAGCCCGCAGCAACGGCTCCTCCTTCCGCGTCGCGGACGTGCCGTCCACGACCGGCACGGCTCAGAACGATCCCCTGTCACAAGGGAGCTTCCGGTGATTCCGGTGACTCGCCCCGTGCCCATCCTGATGTACCACTCGGTCGCGCACGCGCCGGCGTCATCGATTCGAGCACTGTCCGTCTCTCCGGACGCGTTCGCCGACCAGATGCGGCTGCTCGCCGCGCGCGGATACACCGCGCTGACGACAGCCCGGCTCGCGGCCACCTGGCGCGGTGAACTGCCGCTGCCGCGCCGACCGGTGCTGATCACTTTCGACGACGGGTACCGGGGGGTCCATCGGTACGCTCTGCGCGTTCTCCGCGAATTCGGATTCGCTGCAACCGTGTTCGTCACCACGGGCTGGCTTCGCGGCCCGTACGAGATCGACGGCGCCGCCCTTGACACCATGCTCGGCTGGGACGAGGTGCGCGAACTCGCCGCGGAGGGTGCCGAGATCGGCGGGCACAGCCACAGCCACCCACAACTGGACCAGATTCCCGCCGGTGCGCTGCGGTGGGAGGTGGGGCGCTGTAAAGAGATCATCACCGAGCAGCTCGGCTCCCCACCCGCCTCCTTCGCCTACCCGTACGGCTACTCCGACCGCCGGGTGCGGCAGGCGGTACGCGCGGCCGGCTTCGCCCAGGCTGTGGCGGTGGGCAACGCTCTGGCCAGCCCACGCCAAGGCCCCTTTTCGCTGCGGCGGGTGACGATGCGGCGCAGCACCGGATGCGAGGAGTTCGCACGACTGGTGGAAGGAAGGGCCATGGCCCGCACCTTCGCCGGGGACCGCGCACTGACGAAGAGCTACGCCCTGGTCCGCGGGTCCCGCCGACTGATACGGAAGGCATCCCGGGCACATGTCTGACATCGACGGGGCGGAGTCGACCGACCGGGAGGGGCGGTCGGCGATCAGCACGCGCGGTGCCGTGGCACACCTGGGGATCGTCGCCACAGTGCTCGCACTCGTCCTCGCCTGCACGCCCGCCCCCGTCGCCGGACCGTCCGACTCTTCGCTCGGCTGGGGGCTCACTCACACCCAGTACAGCGCCGACGTGGGCGACTCCGCCGCCGTCAAAACTGCACGGAAGGCCCTCTCCGCCCAGTCGCTCCCGCAGAACCAGCACGTCATGGGCTGGGGCGCGGGCAACCCCGAGCCCTCGCCCGGCCGCTACGATTTCTCGGCCTTGGACCGTCGTATGGACCTCATCAGACAGACCGGCGGCACACCCGTCATCACCCTGTGCTGCGCCCCGGACTGGATGAAGGGCGGCACGCCGGGCCGCACGGCCTGGTCGCGCCTGGAAACAGCCCCGAGCCCCGATCACTACGACGACTTCGCCGCTCTCGCCGCGACCGTCGCCGAACGCTACCCGGATGTACGGCACTTCATCGTCTGGAACGAGTTCAAGGGTTTCTTCGACGAGTCGAAGAACCGCTGGAACCACGAGGGATACACCGCGCTCTACAACCGGGTCCACCGGGCCCTGAAGAAGGTGAACGAGGAGAACCTGGTGGGCGGGCCGTACTTGACCATGGACAGCTATCCGCCCCGCCACACGATGAACGCCTCTGACCTGAGGGGCCCATGGGGCAGCATCGACCAGCGCGTCCTCAATGCCTTCGACTACTGGAACCGGCACAAGGCCGGAGCCGACTTCGTCGTCGTCGACGGCACCAGCTACACACGCAACGGCACAGCGCCGCCCGACGAGTTCCGAGCCACCGACAAGTTCACCGCCGTCGGCCGGTGGGTGCGGCAACGGACTTCCGCACCGCTGTGGTGGGCCGAGTACCACATCGAACGGGGAGACAACGGCGACCGCGACCATGGGAGCGAGTCACTCCACCGGGCCTTGCAGGCCGCCGGGTTGATCGCCATGGTCAAGGGCGGCGCCACCACGGGCTTCTACTGGAACCCGCAGAACCGTGGTGAGCCGTGCGCCCGCTGCCTGTGGCGCAGCACCGAACTCACCGATGGCACCGGCGGTCACGCACTGCCCGTGCTGGACCTGATACGCCGGTTCGACAAGGAGTTCCCACCCGGTACCACGTACCGATCGGTCGACGTGGCACCCGACGACGCACCGAAGGTACGGGTCCTCGCCAACGACAAGGTGATGCTTGTCGTCAACACTCTGGACCGGCCCCTCAAGGCGAAGATCGACGGGCGAACCGTCAACCTGGACGGCTATCAGGTGCGCTGGTTCAGGGCAGTTGCCCGTCTTGGACAGCACCTATAGAATAGGAAATACTCTAATTGTCCCTTTTGTGGCTTTAGTTAGAATTTACCCATTTCCCTCTTACAGGTGCGGACGGGGTGGGTTCGGTCCGTGGGTGGGGACACGCGGGGAGACCCATGTCCAGAGAATCTGCCGGTACACCTTTCGAAGCCGACCGTGAGGTGCCGGGCCTGATCGTGAAGTTCGGCGACTATCCGCTCCACCACGGCGGCGTGGGCGCGATCCGCAGCCTGGGCCGTCTGGGTGTCGCGATGTATGCGATCACCGAGGACCGTTACACACCCGCGGCCGCCTCCCGCTATCTGCGCGGCGCCATCGTCTGGCCGACCACCGGCACGGAGGACCCCGCGTGGCTCGTCGAGGGACTGCTGCGGATCGGGCAGCGCATCGACGGTCCTGCCGTCCTCGTCCCCACCGACGAAGAGGCCGCGGTGCTGATCGCCGAGCACCAGGACGTACTGGAGGACCACTTCCTCTTTCCGCGCGTCGACCCGCCGCTCCCACGCCGCCTCGCCAGCAAGCAGGGGCTGCACGAACTGTGCGTCGAACACGGCATCCCCAGCCCGGCGGCCGCCTTCCCGCACTCGTACGAGGAGATAGAAGAGTTCGCTGCGAAGGCAGCCTTCCCGGTCGTGGCCAAGAACCGCGAGGCCTTCCTCCGCCGCAGACAGCCGGCCGTGAACGGTACGACAAGGATCGCCACCCGGGAGGGGCTGCTCAGCCTCGCCCGTGACTGGGGCGAGCGGCCCGGGGTGATCCTTCAGGAGTACCTGCCGAGGGAGGATGCCGAGGACTGGATCGTGCACGCCTACTTCAACGCGTACTCCACTCCGCTCGCGATGTTCACCGGCGTGAAGGTCCGCTCCTGGCCGCCGCACGCGGGCATGACGGCCAACGCGTACGTCGTCGACAACCCGGAACTCGCCGATCTCGCCGCACGCTTCATCAAACAGATCGGCTTCAGCGGCATCATCGACCTCGATCTGCGCTTCGACCGGCGCGACGGACTGTACAAACTGCTCGACTTCAACCCCCGCACGGGCGCCCAGTTCCGGCTGTTCGAGAACGAGTCCGGAGTGGACGTCGTACGCGCCATGCACCTGGACCTGACCGGCCGCGCCGTTCCGGAGGGCGAACAGCGCACCGGCCGCCGCTACATCGTGGAGAACATCGACCCGCCGGCCCTGCTCGCCTACCGCCGCAGCGGCTACACCACGCCGCACGCGCCGGCCCGGGCGAGCGGGACGGAGCTGGCCTGGCTCGCGGGTGACGACCTGCGGCCGTTCTTCACCATGCTCGCGCGCTTCGTGCGGCCGGGTGCGAAGCACCTGTACCAGCTCTGGCGGACCAACCGCCGTGGCAGCACGACCAGTTCGGGCAGCGAGTCCCGCCACCCGAGCCGGCCCGCCAAGTGACGAAAGAACGTCCACGGTCCTGGGAGGGACTCCGTGAATTCTCCGGTAGCAGTCATCGGTGCGGGGCCGTTCGGCCTGTCCACCGCCGCCCATCTGCGGGCGCTCGGCATCCCGGTACGGGTGTTCGGTGAACCCATGGTGAGCTGGCGCGACCACATGCCCGCCGGCATGCTCCTGAAGTCGACCCCCGCCGCCTCCACTATCGACGCGCCACAGCGCGGCCACACGCTTCTCGACTACTGCGACGCCGCCGGGATACGCCGGCTGGTGGCGGACGAGGACATCATCCCGGTCGAGACGTTCATCGCGTACGGGGAGTGGTTCCAGCAGAAACTGGTGCCGGAACTGGAGCAGGTGCAAGTGGTGTCCGTCGACCGGCGCGGCAGTGCCGGTTCCGGAAACGGCTCGGCCTCCGGCTCCACGGGCTTCGAACTGAAGCTCTCTTCCGGGGAGTTGTTCACCGCGCGGGCGGTCGTCGTGGCCACCGGCCTTTCGGGCCTTGCCCACCTCCCGCCGGAGCTCGCGGGCGCCGCACCGGACGGCCCGTCGCGGACCGGCCCCGTCTCGCACGCCTCCCAGCACCATGACCTCAGCCGGTTCTCCGGCAAGGACCTGATGGTCCTGGGTGCCGGCCAGTCCGCCCTGGAGACGGCGGCGCTGGCGGCGGAGACGGGCGCGCAGGTGCGCGTGGTGGCGCGCGGGCGCGGCAGTATCGGCTTCGGTTCGCCCCCATGGGACCAGCCGAGGTTCCGGCCCCACTCGCCATTCGGCCGGGCGTGGTCCCTGTGGGCGCTCAACTATCACGCGACCCCCTACCGCTACCTTCCCGCCGGCCTCCGCCACTACCTCGTCCGTCATGTACTCGGCCCCCTCGGCGCGTGGTGGCTGCGCGACCGCTTCGAGGGCAAGGTCCAGATCACGGAGGTCGCCCGAATCGTCCGTGCGGACGCGCCCGACGGACGTCCGGTGCTGACCGTCCAGACCCACGACGGCCGTACGCACGAGCTGTCCGCCGACCACGTCATCGCGGGGACCGGATACCGCGTCGACATCGCGGCGATGGATTTCCTCGGCCCTGAGCTGCGTACGGAGCTGACGGTGAGCAGGGGCACGCCGAAACTGGGCGCAGGATACTGCTCGTCGGTACCGGGCCTGTACTTCACCGGGCTGCCCGCTGCGGCTTCGTACGGCCCTGTCATGCGGTTCGTATGCGGGACGGAGTTCGCTTCACCGCGGCTGGTGAGGCACCTGTCAGCGGCTGGTACCTGACTCGGCCATCGCAACCCCCCGCTGGTCGAGGACGCTCAGCGAGCGCCGGGGCATACGTTTACATTGTAAAAGAGCGATTACGCATGCGCCGCGGGGTGAGGAGTCAAGGCCATGGCGAAAAACCCGGAGCACGTTCCGGCCAGACGCGCCAGTGACCGCGGCCGCTACGGCCGGCTGAGCCGGGAACGCGTGTTGGCCAGTGCTCTGGAACTGGTGGACCGGGAAGGCCTGGGAGCGCTGAGCATGCGCCGGCTGGGCGCCGAGCTCGGCGTCGAGGCAATGGCGCTCTACCGGTACGCGGCGAGCAAGGACGCCCTGCTGGACGGCCTGGTCGAGGCTCTGTACCTCGAACTCGAGGAACGGCTTGCCGCGGAGCCCGAAGCCCCCGTCACTGCCGAGGCGCCTGCGTGGCGCACCGGACTCCACCGCATCGCTCGGGCGACGTACGACGTCTGCCTCGCTCACCCCCAGGCGGTCCCGCTTCTCGCCACGCGCATGCTGGCGGTGCCGTTGGCGCGGCGGCCCGCCGCCGTCCTCAGGGACCACGAGCGTGTGCTCGCCCTGCTGAGGGCAGCCGGGCTCGACGAGGCCACCGCATCCGCCGTCTTCCGCGCCTTCACCGCCTGGCTGCTGGGCTACGCGTCCGTGGAACTGCGGCCCATGGTGGACAACCCCGACGAGTCGGACCCCGCCTTTCGCCTCGGCCTGCACCGCCTGTCACCCCAGGAACTGCCCACGCTCCGGGAAACCGCCACCACGCTCGCCGAGCGGGGCGGGCCGGAAGGCCTGGCGGCCGGTCTTGACGCGCTGCTCGACCGGTTCGCACGGAAGTAGGCGGTCGACAAACGGGGAAGCGCCCGGCCCGGGCGCACTCTCCAGGAGGGCTCGCGCCCGCTCCACCCGCCGGACGGCGTGGTTGCTCACGCCGAGCAGGCCGACCGTACCTTCGCCGCCTTGCCGCCTCGCGGCGGGTCTTCGGGCCCGTGCCGGTCGTGCGGTACTTCATGACGCTCCCTCCCACTCGCCCCCGGTCGTCGGGGCACGGACGGGAGTCTTCAGCTTGGGGCGCACTCCGGGTCGAGTGCCCGCGTGTTCACTTCGCGAACGGCCCCTCCAACGCCGCCCACTGCAGCAGCATGATGGTCTTCGCGTCGGCGATCTCCCCCGTGCGGATCATCTCCAGAGCCCGGCGGAAGGGGAGTTCGAGGATCTCGATGTCCTCGCCCTCCTCGTCCAGGCCCCCGCCTTCGTGGGTGCGGGTCGTCGGGCCGTAGGCGGCGGCGTAGAAGCTGACGCGTTCGGTGACCGAGCCGGGGCTCATGTAGACGTCGAAGACGTGCTGGACGTCGCCGATGGTGTGGCCGGTCTCCTCCACCACCTCGCGGCGTACGGCGAGTTCCGGGTGCTCGTCATCGTCGTCGAGCAGTCCGCCAGGGGTTTCGATCAGCATGCCGTCGGGGTGCCCGTTGACGTACACGGGGAAGCGGAACTGGCGGGTGAGCAGCACGGTTTCGCGCTCGGTGTCGTACAGCAGCATCGTGGCGCCGTTGCCGCGGTCGTGTGTCTCGCGCTCCTGGGTGCTCCAGGTTCCGTCGGCGTGCTGGAAGTCGAAGGTGGTGGTGCGTTCCACGTACCAGTGGCTGGACAGCAGTTTCACGTCCCGGACCTTGATCCGGGGATTGCCGGTGAGGTCGCGGCCGGTCCGGTCGAGTCCGGTGCGGCCGCGGCGGTCCGGGGTGTCGATACCGGCGGTCATCGGACACCACACCGGCGGGGAAGCACATACGAGTTGGTCTGCGAGTTGGTCATGGTTGCTTCTATCACTCTCTTGTGCGGGTGTGAGATCCGCACAAGCGACTGTGCGGATCTCACACCCTTCCGGTGACAGACGAGTGATGTCCCTGCCCCCGCGCTCTGCCATCGTGGGAGGTGAGAAGCACCGGGAAGACGAGGAAGACGGTCAGGGAGACAGGAAGACGGCCTGAGTACCCCGGTCGCCCGTTCCCCGGTGCCCGTTCCCGCCCATCGCCCCGTCACTGCGAGGGCACCCGCTCGGAGAGGGGAGCCCGTCCGGCTGGAGGCTTCCGTGGACAAGCGGTACGAGGTGTACTGCCTCACGCACCCGCGTTTCTACGACGCGCCGCACCACGGCAGGACGCGTGGCTGCTTCCGGCAGGCCCGGCGTCGGCTGCCCGCCTCGTGGGCGCGTGAGGAACTCGGCGAGTGGGTGGTGTGCCGTCCCACCGGCACGGTGCTTCCCTCGCAAGGCTGGAAGATCCACGTGTCGGCGTGCCTGGACAACGCGCAGACGGTCCTGAACGCGGTGTGGGACTACTGCGTCCCGCGCGGCATCGCGTTCAAGTTCCTCCCGGACAAGGAAACCCTGTTCCTCGCCAACGCCAAGTACGCGCATCGCGGGTCGAGCGGGAAGTTCGTGACCGTTTACCCCGTCGACGAGGCCCAGTGCGAGCGTGTGCTCACCGAACTGGGCGCCGTCCTCGACGGCCGGCCGGGACCGTACATCCTCAGCGACCTGCGCTGGAGGGCCGGCCCGCTCTACGTCAGGTACGGGGCCTACGCCGACCGCTACTGCGTGTCGGCCGACGGTGCGGTGGAGCAGGCGGTGGAGGATCCCTCCGGTCGTCTGGTCCCCGATGTGCGCGGCCCCACCTTCCAGGTGCCGGAGTGGGTGCGGCTGCCCGGATTCCTCGAACCCCACCTCGCCGAGAGCCGACGGACCACCGTCACCGACCTGCCCTACCGGATCGAGAAGGCGCTGCACTTCTCCAACGGCGGCGGGCTGTACGCCGGGGTGGACATCCGCACGCAGGAACGCGTCGTCCTCAAGGAGGCCCGGCCGCACGCCGGGCTCACCCCGGACGGCGCGGACGCCGTGACCCGCCTGGAGCGCGAGCGGGAAGCCCTGGAACGGCTGCGCGGCCTGCCCTGCGTCCCCCAACTCCGCGATCATTTCGAACTGGGCGGTCACCAGTTTCTCGTCGAGGAGTTCATCGAGGGCACGGCCCTGCACAACCAGTTCGTCAAGCGCTATCCGCTCGTCGCGTCGGACCCGGGCCCGGCGGCCTTCGCCGACTACGCCTCTTGGGCCCTCGACATACAGCGGCAGGTGGAGAACGCGGTAGCGGCGGTCCACGAGCGGGGCATCGTGATCGGTGACGTGCACACGGACAACGTCCTGGTCCGTCCCGACGGCAAGGTGGTGCTGATCGACTTCGAGGGCGCGTCGGACGTCACGCACGCGCGGCACCAGGTCCTCGCCGCCCCCGGCTTCGTCGCCCCGCGCGCTGCCACCGGCTTCGACATCGACCGGCACGCGCTGGCCTGCCTGAGGCTCTCCCTGTTCATGCCGCTGACGGGCCTGATCGAACTGGACCGCGGCAAGGCGGGACAGTTCGCCAGGGAGGCCGCGCGACTTTTCCCGGTCCCCCGCGATTTCCTCGACGAGGCCGTACGCACCATCACCGGCGACGGCGGGATGGCCACCGGGGCGGACGACGAGCCCCGCCTCGACCCCGACCACTCCGGCTGGCTGCGCACCCGGGAGTCGATCACCGGCGCCATCCTGGCCGCCGCCACACCCGAGCGCCACGACCGGCTTTTCCCGGGCGACATCGAGCAGTTCACCATCCCGGGCGGCGGTCTCGATCTGGCCCACGGGGCCGCGGGCGTGCTGTACGCACTGGACGTGACGGGCGCCGGGCGCCACCCGGACCACGAGGACTGGCTGATCCGGCGCGCGCTCCAGCCGGAATCCGGCAGCCGTCTCGGCTTCTACGACGGCCTGCACGGCATCGCGTACGTCCTCGAACGCCTCGGGCACCACGAGGAGGCCGTCAAGGTCCTCGACATGTGCCTGGGCGAACGCTGGGAGATCCTGCCCCTCGATCTCAAGGGCGGCCTGTCCGGCATAGGGCTCAACCTGCTGCATTTCGCGACCACCACCGGCGACGCCGCCTGCCGGGACGCCGCCCACCGCGCGGCGGACATCGTCGCTGGCCGGCTGGGCCCCGCCGACGGCGTACCGGAGACCAGCGGCGGCACCCACCCGAGAGCGGGGCTGATGTACGGGGCGTCCGGGCCCGCGCTGCTGTTCCTGCGTCTGTACGAGCACGGCGGCGACCCGGCCCTGCTCGACCTGGCCGCCACCGCGCTGCGGCAGGAACTGCGCCGCTGCCTCGTGCGCGAGGACGGGTCGATGGAGGTGAACGAGGGCTGGCGCACCATGCCGTATCTCGCCGACGGCAGCGTGGGCATCGGCATGGTCCTCGACGACTACCTGACCCACCGCGCGGATGAGGAGTTCTCGTCCGCCGCAGACGCGATCCGCAAGGCGGCCAGGGCGTCCTTCTACATCGAACCCGGCCTCTTCGACGGCCTCGCCGGGATGATCCTCCACCTCAGCCGACCGCACCCGCCCGGCACAGCCGCCGCACGTGACCCCGTGATCGCGGACCACGTGCGCCGTCTGGCCCGCCACGCCTGCGTACTCGACGGCCGACTGGCCTTCCCCGGCGAGCAGTTGATGCGGCTGTCGATGGACCTCGCCACCGGGGGCGCGGGCGTCCTGCTCGCCCTGGGCGCCGCCTTCCACTCCCGGCCGACCGGACTGCCGTTCCTGATACGGGACGCGGCCGCACATGAACCTCTCTCGTCCCCACCGAGTACGCGAGAGGAGGTGAGAACACATGTCGCTGCTCGAACTGCAGGGCCTGACCATCGAGTCGGAGACCGGCCAGGCACCGCCGCCAGGTAGCCGGGCAAGCAAGAACTGCTTCAACAACCCGAGCTTCCTCAGCCGGCTCCTGTGCTTCTGACCGCTACGCGGGGGCACTTCAGGCGCCCCCGCCCCCTCCGTACGAACCGCACGAACCCTACGAACCCTACGAACCGTACGTCGACGGGAGCCGCCGGTGGACCGACGTGCGGCGGACCGTCTGCTGCTGGCGGCGGTCCGTCGAGGTGGTGTCTGGGGCGGTGTCCTGGCCGCCGCATCGGTCCTGCTCGCCGGGGTCTACGTCGCTCTGCCCGCCCTCATGGGCCGCTCCGTCGACGCCGTGCTGGGGAACGGCGACACGGCACTGTGGCTGACTCTGTCCGCCGTCGCCGTCACGCTGCTGGTGGTGTGCGACGCCGCAGACGACTACGCGGCCGCCGTAGCCAATGCCCACTCCACGGCCTGGCTCCGGCACACCTTGCTCGGGCACGTCCTCGACATGGGCACCCGTGCCACCCGCCGCTACACCCCCGGCGACCTGGTGGCCCGAATGGTCGGCAACACCGCGCGGGCCGGCAGTGCACCGTCGGGCCTGGTGTGGGCGGTGACCGAACTGATCCCTCCCGTCGGGGCCGTGGTGGCCCTGGCCCTCATCGATCCCTGGCTGTGCCTCACGTTCCTCGCCGGACTGCCGCTGATCGTCGTGGTGGTCGCCGCCTTCGTGCACGACGTCTCCGACCTCAACGACCGCTACTTCGCCACGCAGGGCCGGATCGCCGCCCGGCTCGGTGACGCCCTCACCGGCATCCGCACCATCACCGCCGCCGGGACCACGGCACGCGAAGCCGGCCGGGTGCTGGAGCCGCTGCCCGCACTGCACCGCCACGGCGTGGGCATGTGGCGCGCGCTCGCCAGGGCCTCCGCACGGGACGCGGCGATCGTCCCCCTGCTGGAGGTCGCCGTGCTGGCCGTGGCCGGACTGGGCCTCGCCCAGGGCCGCATCACACCGGGTCAGATGCTTGCCGCGAGCGAGTACGTACTGCTGGCCACCGGCGTGAGTTCGCTGGTGGCGTCGGTGAACCAGCTCGCCTTCGCGCGTGCCACCGCGGGGCGGGTCGCCGAGGTGCTGGGCGAGCCCACGGTGACGTACGGCGGCGCGCGACTGCCCGCCGGGGGCGGCGGGCGGCTGGAGTTCCGCCGGGTGACCGTACGCACCGCTGAGGGCGGCACCGTACTGGACGGCGTCGACCTGGATCTGCCGGCGGGCGCGCTGACCGCCGTTGTGGGGAGCTCCGGATCCGGCAAGTCCGTACTGGCCGCTCTGGCCGGGCGGCTGACCGACCCGGACGCGGGCGAGGTGCGGCTCGACGGAGTGCCGCTGCGCGATGTGGACCGTACAGAGCTGCGGCGGGCCGTCGCGTACGGCTTCGAACGCCCGGCGCTGCTGGGCGAGACCTTCGCCGACGCGATCGCCTTCGGGCCGCGGACGCCCTCGGCCGCGGAGGTGTCGGCAGGGGCCGCCGCCGCACGCGCCGACGCCTTCATCCGGACCATGCCCGAGGGGTACGGCACCCGGCTCACCGCGGCCCCGCTGTCCGGCGGAGAGACCCAGCGGGTCGGCCTGGCACGGGCGTTCGTCCAGGCCGGCCAGTACGGCCGTCTCGTGGTGCTCGATGACGTGACGGCCAGCCTCGACACCGTCACCGAGCACCACATCACTCAGGTACTCACCGGATCCGGGGCGCTCGCCCGCCGTACGCGACTCGTCGTGACCCACCGGGCCTCCACCGCCGCCCGCGCGGACCTCGTCGTCTGGCTCGACGCGGGGCGCGTCCGGGGGCAGGGCACTCACCGCGAACTGTGGGCGGAGCCGGAGTACCGGGCCGTCTTCCGTCCGCGACCGGCACTCCACGGGAGCGTCCGGTGAACCCGGGCCCGCGTGGTCTGCTGCGTTCCACTCTGCGCACGCGGCGCCGGGAGTTCGTACGGCTCACCGGCTGGTCGCTGGTCCAGGCCGTGCCCGCGCTGCTGTCCGGCTTGCTGGTCGCCCGGGCCGTCGATGACGGCTTCCTCGCCGACCGCGGCACCGAGGGCTTCGGCTGGCTCGGGCTGCTGGCCTGCGCCGTGCTGGTCGGCGCCTGGGGCACCCGGCACGCCACGCTCCAACTGGCCGAGATCGTCGAGCCGTTCCGCGACGACCTGGTCGGCCTCGTCACCACCGGCACGCTGCGCCGCTCCGCCCGCCTCGGGCAGCCCGCCGACACGGCCGGCGTGGCACGGCTGACCGAGCAGGTGGAGATCGCCCGCGAGTCGTACGGGGCGGTCGTGATGTGGGTGCAAACCTTCGCTGTCACGGCGGTGAGCGTGCTGCTCGGTCTTGCCGCGCTCAACCCTGTCCTCCTCCTGCTTGTTCTGCCGCCCCTCATGGCCGGCCTCGGCCTCTTCCTGCTGGCCCTGCGGGCGATGGCGGCTCGGCAGCGAGCGGTCGTCCTCGCCGACGAGGCCATCGCCCAGCAGGTGAGCGCGGTGGCCGACGGGCTGCGGGACTTGACGGCGTGCGGCGCCGAGGAACACGTACGCGGTCGGGCCGGCGCCCGTATCGACGAGGCGGCGAGCGCGGCCCGCGCCCTGGCCCGGCTCACCGCCTTGCGAACCGCCGCGCTGGGCGTCGGCGGCTGGCTGCCGATCGTGCTGATTCTGGCTGCGGCCCCCTGGCTGATCCGGAGCGGGGTGACGGCCGGCGGCATCCTGGGCGCCCTGACCTACATCTCCCAGGGCCTGCAACCCGCCCTACGAGGATTCGTCCAGGGCCTCGGCGGCAGCGGCCTGTGGCTGCTGGTCACCCTCACTCGGATCCTGGAGGCAGCGACCCCGGCTCCCCCTACGGTGACAGCGACACCAGCGACGGCCCCGTCCCGGGCTGCCGGTACCGGCGCCGAACCGGGCAATACCCCCTTCGCCGCCGCCAGTACGGCCCTGTCTCCCGCAGCAGCAGCGGGTACGCCGGAGGGAGCGCAGCCCAGAGACGGCGGTGTCCAGTTGTGTGGTGTCACCTTCGGGTACGCCCGTTCCGCCGAGCCGGTCGTCCGGGAACTCGACCTCGCCCTCGCGACGGGCACCCACCTGGCGGTCGTCGGCCCCAGCGGCGCGGGCAAGTCCACCCTCGCCGCGCTCATCGCCGGGGTGCTCCAACCGCAGGCCGGCCAGATCCGCCTGGGCGGTGTCCCGGTCCGGTCCCTGGACACCGGCCGGCTGTCCCGGTCCCGCGTGCTGATCCCGCAGGAGGCGTACGTCTTCGCCGGCACCCTGCGCGAGAACCTCGCCTACCTCCACCCGACGGCCACCCCGTCCGACCTCGACGCGGCGGTCCACGCCATCGGCGCGGATCCGCTCGCCGAACGCCTCGGCGGCTACGACGCGCCCGTGAACCCGGCCCTGCTCTCCGCCGGTGAGCGCCAGTTGATCGCCCTCGTCCGGGCCTTGTTGCCGCCTGCGCGGCTGCTCCTGCTGGACGAGGCCACCTGCCACCTCGACCCGGCCGCCGAGGCGGTCGCCGAACGGGCCTTCGCCTGCCGCCCGGCCACCCTGGTCGTCTGCGCCCACCGGATCAGCTCCGCCCTGCGCGCCGACCTCGTCCTCGTCATGGACGGCCCCCGCTGCCGCCTCGGCACGCACGACCAGTTGATGGCCGACTGCGCCCTCTACCGCGATCTGTTCGGCCACTGGGATCACGTGGCGGCCGACGTACGGCAGTGACCGCGGTGCCGAGTCGGCGCTCCCTACTGGCTACAACACACCGGCTACAACCAGCCCGACTCCCGGGCGATCCGGATCGCGTCGATGCGGTTGCGCGCCCCGGTCTTCCTGGAGACCGCGTTCAGGTGATTGCGGACCGTGCCCACCGACAGTGACAGCCGTTCGGCGATCTCCCGCGTGGGTGTGCCGTCCGCCGCCAGCCGCAGGACCTCGAGTTCCCTCGGAGTCAGCGGGCTCTCCGCCGGGGAAAGCGCCAGCAGCGCCAGTTCCGGGTCGATGAACCGCTGGCCCGCCGCCAGCTTGCGGACTCCCTGGGCCAGGATGTCGCAGGGGCCGTTCTTGTCGATGAGCCCTGCGACGCGCAGCGCCAGCGCCTTTCGCAGAAGGTCGGGGGTCGCCGAGTCGACCACCAGCAGGGTCCGGCACTCCGGCAGCCGTGCGGCCAGCTCCCGCGAGGTGCCGAGCGCCCCGTCGACACCGCCGTCGATGTCGATGACGACCACATCGGGCCGGTACGACAGTGCCCGCGTGACGGTCTGGCTGTACCCCGGTGACGCCGCGACCACCTCGATGTCCTCCTCACGTGTCAGCAGGGCGGCGAGTGCCCCGCGCACCAGGTCTGTTTCCTCGACGAGAAGAACACGGATCAACATCGCTCCCGCCCGGCCCGTACGTGGCCTCCATCGCGCGACGCGCCCCGGACACTCCGACGACGCCATACGAAGTATCTCCAGTTATCTCCCTGATTGCCGGAATCCGCCCCGCCCATGCGCCCGCCCGGCCAAGCGGCCTTGGTCGAGTCCGGTGCGGTACCGCGCCCCGTAAGGGGTGCAGGACTGTGTCGATATGCAGTTCCCCGCGCCCCTTTAGGGGCGCGGGGAACTGCGCGACCAGCCACGACGAACCCGCGGCTTCGAACCGGCCCTCCAGCGGAGCGTTACGGCTTGCGTGCCACGCCCCCCAGAGCGATCACCTCGCCTGAGGTGCCGGCCGTCGCGGGATCGGGGCGCCAGTCGGTGATCGGTACGACGCCGGGCTCCAGCAGCTCCAGGCCGTCGAAGAAGCCGGCGAGTTGCTGCGGGCTGCGCAGGTGGTACGGGGCCGCGCCGCTCTCGTTGTAGAGGCGGGTGGCCTCGGCGTTGGCCTGGTTGGTGTCCACGCTGTCGTTGAACGCGAAGTAGCTGCCGGACGGCAGTGCCCCATCAGCGTGCGGACGATGGCCCGTGCCTCGTCGTAGTCGGCGATGTGCCCGCTGACCTGCATCAGTGTGAGCGCGACCGGCTGGGTGAAGTCCAGCGTCCTGGCCGCCTCCCGCAGCACGGTGTCGGGATCGTGCAGATCCGCGTCGATGTAGTCGGTCACTCCCTCAAGGGTGCTGGTCAGCAGCGCCTGGGCATGGGCCAGTACGAGCGGGTCGTTGTCCACGCAGACGATGCGGGCCTACACCGTAGAGTCGTCGGCCCTGGTCCACCGGCCCTTCGCGGTGAAACCGGACCCGGGCGAGAGGGCTGCCGCAGCGCGTGACACCCTCGCCTCCTGGCATCGGGGAGTGTAGACATGAGCACATGGTCCGCTTCTTGGGTCGATCCTGGGCTCAATCGACCTCCTTTGCCAACGGTCTGCGCGCACGGCGCAGGCGTGCCGGTGCTCGCCGATCGCACAGGCGGAGAGCACGGCAGGCACCGCACGGACCTGTCGGAGGACAAGTGGCACACGCAGACGGATCCCGGCGGAGGCCTGCCGCGGGGTTCCGGTCGACGCTGAGCGGGCGCAGCGTCGCCGCCCAGGTGTTCCTTCTGCAAGTGGTGGTCGTGCTGATGCTGGTGGTGGCCGCGGTGGCGGCGCTGGTGCTGCAAGTGCGACACGACAGCACGCAGGAGGCCCGCAACCGTTCGCTGGCCGTCGCCGAAACGTTCGCCAACGCGCCGGGCACCCGCGAGGCATTGCGCGGTTCCGACCCCTCGGCTGTGCTTCAGCCGCGTGCCGAAGCCGCACGCGAGCAGTCGAAGGTGGACTTCATCGTCGTGATGAACACCGACGGGACCCGCTACACGCACCCCAAACCGGACAGGATCGGAAAGAAGTTCGTCGGGAACACCGAACCCGCGCTGGCCGGCCGCTCCATCACCGAGGAGATCGAGGGAACCATCGGGCCGCTGGTACAGGCCGTGGTTCCGGTCAAGGCGCCCGACGGATCGGTCGTGGGCCTGGTGTCGGCCGGCATCACGACCGCCAATGTGGGCGGCGTCGCGGATCGGCAGCTGCCGATCCTCCTCTCGGCCGCGGCCGCGGGACTTGCCCTGGCCACGGCGGGGACGGCACTGGTGAGCAGGCGACTGCTGCGCCAGACCCGTGGCCTGGGCCCGTACGAGATGACGCGGATGTACGAGCACCATGACGCCGTGCTGCACGCCGTCCGGGAGGGAGTGATCATACTCAGCGGCTCGGGACGGCTGCTGCTCGCCAACGACGAGGCGCAACAACTGCTCGGCCTGCCCGCCGACGCCGAGGGGCGGCACGTCCTCGAGCTGGGCCTCGACGCGGACACCGCAGGCCTGCTGGCCTCGGGACGGGTCGCCACGGACGAGGTGCACCTGGTCGGAGACCGGCTGCTGGCGATCAACCAGCGGCCCACGGACCGCCAGGGCGGCCCGCCCGGCAGCGTCGCGACGCTCCGCGACTCGACCGAGCTGCGCGCGTTGTCCGGAAGGGCCGAGACAGCCCGTGAACGCCTCAAGCTGCTGTACGACGCCGGGGTGGGCATCGGCACGGGCCTGGACGTCACCCGCACCGCCGGAGAACTGGCGGAGGTGGCCGTCCCACGGTTCGCGGACTTCGCCACCGTGGATCTGGCCGACGCCGTTCTGAACGGGGAGGAGCCGACCACGGTGAACACGGTCACCGATCTGCGCCGCACGGCGTTCAGCGGAATCCGTAAGGACGCTCCCCTCTATCCGGTGGGTGAGCGCATCAGATTCGTCCCCTCCTCGCCCCAGGCCCGCAGCCTCAGTACCGGCCAGGCGGTCGTCGAGCCGAACCTCAAGAACGCCCCCGGGTGGCTGGCCCAGGACCTCGGACGTGCCGAGCAGGTCGTCGCGTACGGAATCCACTCACTGATCACCGTCCCCCTGCGCGCCGGCGGACTGGTGCTGGGCGTGGCCAACTTCTGGCGCTCCCAGAAGCCGGAGCCCTTCGACGCGGAGGAGCTGGCCCTGGCCGAGGAACTGGTCGCCAGGGCCGCGATCTCCATCGACAACGCGCGCCGCTACACCCGTGAGCACACGATGGCGGTGACGCTGCAGCGCAGCCTGCTTCCGCGCAACCTGCCCGAGCAGAACGCCCTGGACGTCGCCTACCGCTATCTGCCCGCACAGTCAGGGGTGGGCGGTGACTGGTTCGACGTACTGCCGCTGCCCGGCGCCCGGGTCGCGCTCGTCGTGGGCGATGTCGTCGGCCATGGACTGCACGCCGCGGCCACGATGGGGCGGCTGCGTACCGCGGTCCACAACTTCTCCGCCCTGGATCTGCCGCCCCACGAACTCCTCGGGCTCCTCGACGAGTTGGTGGGCCGCATCGATCAGGACGAGGCGGAGGACAGCGGTGCCGCGATCACCGGTGCCACCTGCCTGTACGCGATCTACGACCCGGTCTCCCAGCGTTGCAGCGTGGCCCGCGCAGGCCACCCGCAGCCGGCGCTGGTCCGGCCCGACGGCAGCGTCGAGTTCCCCGAGGTACCGGCCGGTCTCCCGCTCGGTCTCGGCGGCCTGCCGTTCGAGACGGCCGACCTCGAGCTGGCCGAGGGCAGCCGCCTCGTTCTGTATACGGACGGGCTCGTCGAGGAGCGGGAACGGGACATCGACGTCGGGCTCGAACTCCTGCGCACCACCCTGGCCGGAGCCGACAGATCGCCGGAGGACACCTGCCGGGCCGTTCTCGACGCCATGCTTCCCGCGCGGCAGAGCGACGACATCGCCTTGATCGTCGCCCGCACCCGTGCGCTGGGCGCGGACCGGATCGCCGACTGGCAGGTGCCGTCGGACCCGGCGGCCGTCGCCGACGTACGTGCCTCGGTCACCCGGCAGCTCGCCGAGTGGGGACTGGACGACATGGCGTTCACGACGGAGCTGATCCTCAGCGAACTGGTCACCAACGCGATCCGTTACAGCAGCGGCCCCGTCCGGGTCCGCATGCTGCGCGACCGAAGCCTGATCTGCGAGGTCTTCGACAGCAGCAGCACCTCACCCCACCTGCGCTATGCGGCCACCACCGACGAGGGCGGACGCGGCCTGTTCCTCGTCGCACAGCTCGCCGAACGCTGGGGCACCCGCTACACCCCCACAGGCAAGATCATCTGGGCCGAACAGCCTTTGTCCTGAGGGTTGTCGGGATCACCGCGGTGTGCGGCACATCCCCTTCACGAATTCACGAACGCTTGCGGCCTACGCCCGCGTACACCCAGTACTCCGACGGATTGTCCGGGATCCGGTCCTCCGGGTCCGGTCGCCACAGGGGTACGTGGACGAGGCCGGGCTCCACGAGGTCGAAGCCGTCGAAGAGTCCGAGGATCTCGCCGTGGGAACGAGCGGTGACCGGCGACGAGGCCCTTGACCGGTACAGCTGTCCCACGGCGGCGGCCGTATCCGGGCGGTCCTGGTTCGTGGCATGCGTCAGTGCCAGCCAGCTCTCTTCGGGCAGGGCGTCCCGGAAGGCGGCCACGATGCCGGCGGGGTTCTCCTCGGGCGAGACGAAGTGCAGAATCGTGATCATCAGTACGGCGACGGGCTGCTCGAAGTCGATCAGCTTCCGCACCGGCTCGGACGACAGGATGTCGGCCGGCCGGCGGATATCGGCGTCGACGATGTCGGCGTCCGGATTGTCGGCGAGCAGGGAAGCGCTGTGGGCCACGGCCACGGGGTCGTTGTCCACGTAGACCACCCGGGACCCCGGGCCTGCCGCCTGCGCCACCTCGTGGACGTTGCCCTGGGTGGGGATGCCCGACCCGAGGTCGATGAACTGCCGCACCCCGGCCTCGACCAGAAAGCGCACGGCCCGTCCGAGGAAAGCGCGGTTGGCCCGCGCCAGCGTACGCACCTGGGGGTCGATGGCGGTGAAGGCCGCCAGTGCCTCCCGGTCTATGGCGAAGTTGTGCTGCCCGCCCAGCATCGCGTCGTACATCCGGGCCACGCTCGCCTTGTTGGGATCGGCTCCCTGCGGGAGATCCTCGCTACCCGGCACCGTAACTCCCCACCTGCTCAGAGATCTTGACGCACCATCATATAGTTGCCCACGACGCGCGGCGAGGTGATGTCCATGCCACGCGGCCGGAGCCGGCCCCACCCGGAAAGGCACGACCCCTGCGCAACGAAGCACGCAGAAACCCTGACGAGGCACCCGCCACCGCGTACCCGCGCCGGCGGTCGGCCTTCTCCCCCGCGGCCGATGTCATCGGCTCGGACCTCGACCTGCACGTGACCGGCAACCACATCGTGCACGCGCTGACGCCCGGGTTCTGCGACGCCGCGTCGGTGTACCTGCTGGAGCGCTGGCTCCTGGAGGAGAACGCGTATCTGGCCGCCGACCCGCCCCAGATCGAGGCCCGCCGACTGGCACTGCGCGTGGGATCGGACGCGCCCGAGGACTGGGAAGGGGCGCTGCCGGTCGGCAAGGTGATCGTCTTTCCCCGCGGGACTCCGTACGCACGCGCCCTCGCCACGAGGCAGACGCAACTCCTCGACGGGGTCGACGCCCACACCTCCGAGCGGCTCAGCGCGTCCGCGGGCCAGAACACCCGCATCAACGCCCGCATCAACAACCTCCTGCAGGCGACTTCCTTCCTCGTCGTCCCGCTGCATCTACGAGGCACCGCCGTCGGCTTCATCGCCTGCACCCGCGGCCCGGACGGAGTGCCCTTCTCGGCCGTCGACGCCGTGGCCGTGGAGTCCCTGGCCGCGCGGGCCTGCGTGGCACTGGACAACGCGCGCCGGTACGAACGTGAGCGCCGCACCGCACTCGCCATCCGTCGGAGTCTGCTGCCCGCCACCACCCATGCGTTCGAGGGCTGCCGCATCGCCCATGGCTACCTGCCCGCCGGACAGGACAACATCATCGGCGGCGACTGGTTCGATGTGCTGAAGCGGCCGGGAGACCGGGTCGGCCTGGTCGTCGGGGACGCCATGGGGCATGGCCCCGAGTCGGCCGTCGCCATGATCCAGCTGCGTACGGCCGCCCGCACCCTGGCAGGGCTCGACATCACCCCGGCCGAGCTGATGCGCCGACTCGACGCGCTCGCCTGTGACACCCCGGGCGCCTCCTTCGCCACCTGCATATACGTCGAGTGGGACGCTGAGCGCCACACCTGCACGCTCGTCGGAGCCGGCCACCCGCCCCCGCTGATCCGCGGCCCGGACGGACGGGCCGCGCCGATCACACTCACCAGCGCGGGCCTGCCCCTTGGACTCGGCAAGGGCGCCTATGAACCGACCGTCCTGGACGTGCCCGAACCGGTACTGCTCCTGCTCTACAGCGACGGCCTGGTCGAGTCCCGCGACACCGACATCGACCAGGGCATCGCCCGCCTCGCCGGCCTCCTCGACGCGGCCGCCGCCGACCCCACCGACACGACCGGGCCCACCGACCCCACCGGCCCGGACACACTGCGATCCCTGTGCCGACGGCTCCTTCACACCACGTCCGCCACGGAGGGCGGCGCGGACGACCGGACACTGCTCCTCGCCGAACTGACACCCGCGAAGCATTGACTGCACGATCCGTTCATCGCCGCCGACAGCACGACCCGCACCTAGTGCTCACCGATCCTGTTGGCCGGAGGGGTGACCGGTGGGCTCGGCATTCTCGGTGGCGGCCCAGGCCGCGAGGAGTTGTAGGGCGTCGTGGTCGGGAGTGTGCGGTGCGGCGCTGTACGCGGTCAGGGTCAAGCCGGGCTGTGCGGGCAGTTCCATGGCGTCGAAGTCGAGGGTGAGGACGCCGACGGCCGGGTGCCGGAAGGACTTACGGCCGGTGTGGTGCAGACGTACGTTGTGTTTGGCCCAGGCGGTGCGGAACTCCTCGCTGCGGGTGACGAGTTCGCCGATGAGTCCGGTCAGCTCGCTGTCGTGCGGGGCGCGTCCGGCCTCGGTGCGCAGCAGGGAGACGGTGGTGTTCCGGGACTCCTCCCAGTCGGGGAAGAAGTCGCGGCCGTGCGGGGTGAGGAACTGGAAGCGGGCGATGTTGGCCGTCGCGGTGGTGGGGTCGGGGAAAAGCGGGGAGTAGAGGGCGCGGCCGAGGTGGTTGGTGGCGAGGATGTCCAGACGGCCGTTGCGGATGAAGGCCGGGGAGTCGGTCATGGAGTACAGGACGCGCAGGACGCTGTCGGGTAGTGGCCCGCTTGCGCGCTTGCGGCGGGTGGGGCGCTTGGCCGCGGTGCGGGCCAGGTCATAGAGATGGGCGCGTTCGGCGTCATCGAGCTGGAGGGCGTTCGCCACGGAGTCGAGGACTTCTTCCGAGGCCCCGGCGAGGTGCCCGCGCTCCAAGCGGACGTAGTAGTCGATGCTGACGCCGGCGAGGAGGGCGACTTCTTCGCGGCGCAGGCCCGGCACGCGCCGGTTGCCGCCGTAGGCGGGCAGGCCCGCCTGCTGCGGGGTGATCTTGGCGCGGCGGGAGGCCAGGAACTCGCGGATGTCGCTCTCGGTACTCACGCATTCCAGGCTAGATCGGACGGCGCACGCGTGGGGGGTCCTGTCAGTACCTGTAATGACAGCCCCTTCTTCAGCTCATTGCGCTGCGGTTTCCTCGATTGTGGCGGCTGTTGAGGATGCCGGATGCCTACGGGAATGCCGGGTTCGCCGCGGCTGCCGGAGGGCCTTGTCGTACAACCCCGCACAATCTGAGAGAGACACCATGGAATTCGTGAAGCAGCAGGCCACCAGCAAGGCACCCGTGGACTGGTTCACCGGTGACGTCTGGTTCGACCAGATCTACGCGGGCCAGGAGCCGTCCCGGATGTACGCCAACATGGTCCGCTTCTCGCCCGGCGCCCGTACCCACTGGCACGTCCACGCACTGGGCCAGACCCTGCACGTCGTCTCCGGCATCGCCCTGATCGGAACCCGCGACGGCACCGTCTTCGAGGCCCACCCCGGCCAGACCGTCACCTGCCCCCCGAACGAGGAGCACTGGCACGGCGCCACCCCCGAACGCTTCATGGAGCACATCGCCATGTGGGAGGCCAAGCGCGACGGCGGCGAGGAGGTCATCTGGAACGAGCCGGTCACCGACGAGCAGTACCACCGCACCCGCACTCGCAGCCACTGACCCGGCAGCTCGCTCCCGACCAGCGAAAGGATCTTCAGTGACCGACCAACCCAGGCAGATCGGCGGCGGACGCCGCATGATCGGCGATCTCGCTCCGAAGCTCGCCGAGCTCACCGACGACGTCTTGTTCGAGGACGTCTGGAATCGCACCGAGCTGGCAGCCCGCGACCGCAGCCTGATCACCGTCGCCGCCCTCGTCGCCGGCGGAGACGCCGATCAGCTCCGCTTCCACCTCGGACAGGCGAAGGAGAACGGCGTCACCGAGACCGAGCTCATCGAGGCGATCACCCATCTCGCCTTCTACACCGGCTGGCCCAAGGCCATGACGGCGATCATGACCGCGAAGCAGGTCTTGTCAGTCTGAGTGGCACTACGGTGACCTCGCGTCACCGAACCCGGGCGGGCGACCATGAACGGAAGGAGACACTCGTGAGCCGGATCCTGGTGACCGGTTCCGCGGACGGCCTTGGCCATGCCGCGGCGGATTCGCTGTTGGCCGCGGGACACGACGTGGTGGTGCACGCCCGGAACCGGGAGCGCGCGGCGCGCCTCGATGCGCTGGCCGACCGTGGGGCGCACATCGTGGTGGGCGATTTCACGGAGCGTGACGCCGTACGGCGCATCGCCGCCGAGCTGAACGACGCGAAGCCGTTCGACGCGGTCATTCACAACGCCGGCGTGTGGAGCGGACCGGCGGTCATGCCGGTCAACATCATCGCGCCGTACCTGCTCACGGCCCTGCTGCGCGGGCCGCGCCGTCTGGTGTACCTGAGCAGCGGCTCGCATTTCGGTGGGCGCCCCTCGCTCACCGGGGTCGACTGGCGGGGAGAGAGCGCGGGCTCGTACTCCGACAGCAAGCTGTTCGTCACGGCGCTCGCGGCCGCGGTGGCCCGCCTGCGCCCCGGGGTGCTGAGCAACGCCGTGGATCCGGGCTGGGTGCCGACGAAGATGGGCGGTCCTGGCGCACCGGACGATCTGGAACTCGGCCATCGGACGCAGGAGTGGCTCGCGTCGAGCGACGATCCCCAGGCCCTGACCACCGGCGGGTACTGGTACCACCGCGAGCGGCGGCAGCCTCACCGCGCGGTCCACGACGAGGCGTTCCAGGACCGCCTCCTGCAGACGTTGGCCGAGGAGACGGGCACCGCACTCTGAGCAGACGCCGAGCGCGGACGCCGGCCAGCCGGTCGCGGGAAGAGCCGCCGTCGCCGGCTTCCCGTCCGGGAGCGCGCAGTTACCTATCTCAGCCGGCGGTGATGCGTGCGTTGAGCCTGCGCATCCAGTCCCGGTCGGTGTGCCACATGGGGTGGTGGGGTGCCGCGTTGGAGGTCGGTACGACGCCCCAGAAGCCCGCCTCGAGGCATCGGTCGACGAGGAACTCGGTGAGGTCCTTGCCGACTGCGTCCTCCTCGAAGCGTGCCAGGAGCGGGGTGTACCCCACCACGCCTTCGCCGAGGACCGCGGGCATGCCACGGCGGCGGGCGAAGCCGGCGACCGCGTCGACCCACAGGGTCAGGGTCTGCCGCATGGCCTCCCGGTGCGGCAGATAGTTCTCGTAGAGCCACAGGTCCCAGCGGTCGGGGTCCACCCAGTCGTGGACGTAGAACAGTTCACGCGGGATTCCGGTGGCCGCCAGCCGCCACGGCTCGTCGGGGTGGTAGTCGTCGAAGGGCGGGGCGTCCTGGCGCAGCATGCCGAGCAGTTCGGGTGTTGGCCAGGTGGCCGCCTTCGGGGCCTCCTCGGTGCCGTGACCGAGCCCCACGGCTTGGTACAGCGCTCCGAGCACGCCGTAGACGTAGAAGTGGAAGTGAGCGACCTGCGCCTGCTCCGGCAGGTCGTCGAGTTCCAGTGGCCAGGGCTCTCCCAGCGAGTAGGTGACGGGGATGCCCGGGTGGCGTTCCCTCAGCAGTTTCACGGCGCGGCCCACGGGGTCGCGCAGCCGGGCGTAGTGGGTGGTGCCGTCGTTCGGTACGAGGGAGCAGTTGTCGACCTCGTTGTGCACCTCGACGTAGGCGACGCGGTCGTCGAGCCCGCGGTCGACGAGGAAGTCCAGCAGCCCGGCGAGTGCTTCGGCCATCACCCCGGCGCGCTCCGGTGCGGGAATCGCGGCCAGTGCCCGGTGCCAGTCGTCGCTGTCGGCGAAGCACGGGGACTGCTGGTACTCCCAGGAGGACACGATCACCCGGCAGTCGTGCCGGGCGGCCGCCTCGAACAGCTCGACCAGGCGTCGGCGGCCGTCCAGTTCATAACCGCCGCGCACGTTGTACCAGCGGGTGCGTTGCCCGAACCGCTCGCCGAGGCCGCGGACCCGGAGGGATTCCGCGGCGGGGACGCGGCCGGAGAACAGCAGGAAGGGCATCGCGCAGATCCGCACGGTGTTGAAGCCGCGGTCCACGGCCTGTGCGAAGGCCTCGTCGAGGTCGGCGAACGGCTCGCCGGGACCTGCCTGCGTGTACCAGCTGAAGTCCCAGAGGGTGATGGCGAGTCGGTCGGTGACCTCGCCAGGGGACGAGTGTTCCAGTGCGGTCATGCCGACGACGCTACATCAATTCATTAATTATGAATACTTCTTGACAGTGATCCGCTGGGTGCCCAGGCTCTTGGGGCGAACGGACCCGCCGCATCGAGGAGTTCACGTCATGACAGATCGCCACCTGTCCCGGCGCACCGTCGTCGCCGCGCTCGGCGCCGCCGGCTGCGTAGCCCTGCCGGCCTGGCCGGACCAGGCCTCGGCGGCCACCCGTGAAGCCACGGCCCCACCGGACGGCCCCGTGCTCGACACCCACCCCGCCACCGAGCCGTCCGGCACGCATGTGCGCGACGTCGGCGGCACCAACGTCGTCTTCCAGTACGGCGCGGTGCTTCCGGGCTTCGACGGCTGGCGCACCCGTGAACCCACCCGCGAGTACCTGTCCCTGGACCGGCGCTGGCGGTTCCGCTTCGACCCCCGCAACCGTGGACTCGACGAGGGGTGGCAGTCCGCGCGCCTCGACGACAGGGCATGGACACTCATCGACGTCCCGTCGGCCTGGGACCTGCTGGACACGCCCGGATTCGGCTCGCAGGACGCCCCCTTCGGCAAGGGCACGGCGTTCGCCGACGGCTACGCCTGGTACCGCACCGAGGTGGACGTTCCCCCGTCCTGGCGCGCCCGCCATGTGCGCATCGCCTTCCTGGCCGCCGGGTACAGCGCCGAGGTGTGGCTCGACGGCCGGTACCTCGGCAAGCACGAGGGGGCCAACTCCCCCTTCGCGCTTCCGGTTTCGGAGGCGCTGCGGCTGGGGACGCGGCAGACGATCGCGGTACGGGTCTTCCGCCGGGCGAACTACGCCGACTACACCGCCACACCCCCGCAGGCCGTCACCGACGACCACGAGATCCCGTACAAGCCGGTCGACTACTGGCCTTACGCGGGCCTGACCCGGTCCGCCTGGATCGAGGCCGTCCCGCAGGTCACCATCGCCAAGCTGCTCGCCGTCGGCGCGAGCGGGAGGCTGGAGGCACGAGCCGTCGTCGAGAACCACGGCGCTTCCGACTTCGACGGCCGCCTCGCACTGGATCCAGGTCGCGGGAGCGGCGGCCTGCCCACCGTCGTCGCGGCGCGGATTCCGGCACGATCCGTCGGCGTCGTGACCGTCTCGGTGCCCATACCCGGCGCACCCGCATGGAGCCCGGGTTCGCCGCACCTGCTCACCGCACGCGCCACGCTCACCGCAGGCAGGCCGGGGGGTGGACAGGTGGACACGCTGTCCACGCGCTACGGAGTGCGTGAGTTGTCGGTCGTGGGACCCGAACTGCGGTTGAACGACAGGCCGTTGTTCCTCAAGGGTCTGAACTGGCACGAGGAGACCGCCGCACACGGCAGGGCCATGACGCCGGCCGAGTACGACAGGGAACTGGGCCACGTCCGGGCAGTGGGCGCCAACTTCATCCGCAACTGCGTCTACAACCGCCATCCGTACGTCTACGACTGGGCGGACGAGCACGGCGTGATGGTCATGGACGACATCGACACCATGTGGCTCAACACCGCCCAGGAGAAGCTGCAGACCGACCGCTACGGCCTCGCCCGTGCCCTGGCCCTGACGATGGCGTGGAACCAGCACAACCACCCCTCGGTGATCCTCTGGTGCCTGCAGAACGAGTCGGAGATCGATGCCGACGGTGCCCCGGTCTACCGCGCCTGGCTCGCCGATATGAAGGCGGCCGTGAAGGCGGTCGACCTCACCGCCCGCCCTGTGACGTGGGCTTCCAACACCAGCAACGACCCCGCCTTCGACCTTGCCGACGTGATCGGGTTCAACGAGTACTTCGGATACTTCTACGGCGAGGACGCCGACCTCGGCCCTGCTCTGGACGCGGTGCACGCGAAGTACCCCGACAAGCCGATCCTGATCACGGAGAACGGCACCTGGTCGGAGGCCGGCCACCACGGCCCGAGCGCCACGGAGGGCACCGAGGAGTGGCAGGCCGCCTCCTTCACCGCCCACTGGACCCAGGTGGCCGCGCGCAGCGAGTTCGTCGCGGGCTTCACGTACTGGGTTCTCAAGGACTACAAGCAGCGGGCCGGATACAACCAGGACCACAACGGCATCTCCGTCATGGGCCTGCTCACCTTCGGCGAAGAGCGGCCCAAGCTCGTCCATGAGACGTTCCGGAAGGCGGACAACCCGAGGGCAGGGCAAGGGACGTGAGCGGACCGGTGGCGAGGGTCCGGCGGTTTGCACCGGACCCGCGCCACCGGTGCGGGTCAGCCCTTGACGCTGCCCTGGGTGAGGCCCGAGCGCCAGTAGCGCTGCAGGACGAGCATCGCGGCGGCCAGCGGGAGGATGGAGAGGAACGCTCCGCCCACCGTGAGCTGGTTGAGCTCGGGAATGCGGTTGGCCGCTGCCTGCCAGGTCGTCAGGCCCAGGGTGATCGGGTACTTGCGGTCGTCCGAGAGCATGACCAGCGGCAGGAAGTAGTTGTTCCAGATGCCGACGAACTGGAAGAGGAAGACGGTCACCAGCGCGGGCGTCATGGTGCGCAGGACGAGGGTGCCGAAGATCCGCCACTCGCCGGCGCCGTCGACGCGGGCCGCCTCCAGCATCTCGGCCGGTACCGCCGCCTCCGCGTAGATCCGGCACAGATAGACGCCGAACGGGCTGACCATGCTGGGGATCAGCACGGCCCAGTGGGTGTTGGCCAGGCCGACCTCACTGAACAGCAGGTACATCGGCAGGGCGAGTGCGGTGCTGGGCAGCAGTACGCCGGCCAGTACGACCTTGAAAACCGCCTCCCGCCCACGGAACCGGTAGACGGCGAGGGCGTAGCCGGCGGCACCCGCGAGCAGGGTGGCCAGCGCGCCGCCCACTCCCGCGTACAGGATGCTGTTCCACGTCCAGCTCCAGAAGATGCCGTCGCTGTAGGAGAAGACCTGCGAGAGGTTGTGCAGCCACTGCGGGTCGGAGAACCACAGTCCGAAGGTGCCGAAGAGGTCGGCGCTGCTCTTGGTGGAGGCCACCAGCAGCCAGTAGACGGGCAGCAGGAAGTACAGGGCCGCGACGGTCAGCAGCGCGACCAGCAGGATCCGCGAGGGCTTCGGTCCACGGCGCGGCCTGCCGTCACGGCGCTCGCCGGCGGCCCGTGGCGGGTGGGCGGAGGTGGCCACCGGCTTCTTGATGCGGGGTGTGGACACGCTCACCGTGCATCCCTTCTTCCCTTGCGGTTCACCAGGCTGAGGAAGCCGAAGGACAGCACGCTCGCCACCAGGGCGAGGATCACCGACTCGGCCGCGGCGAGGTAGATGTTGTTGTTGGCGAAGGCCTCGTTGTAGGCGCTCAGGTTCGGGGTGTACGACGTGCTGACCGCCGGGGTCAGCGGCTTGATGACCAGTGGTTCGGCGAACAGTTGCAGGGTGCCGATGATGGAGAAGACGCCGGTGAGCACGAGGGCGGGCCGGGCCAGGGGGAGCTTGATCCGGATCGCCGTCTGCCAGGCGCCGGCCCCGTCGATGCGCGCGGCTTCGTAGAGCTCCTGCGGGATCGCCTTGAGCTGGGCGACGATCACCAGCATGTTGTAGCCGGCGAACTCCCAGATCACGATGTTGGCGATGGACCACAGCACGCTGTCGTAGCCGAGGAAGTCCGGAGCGAGACCGACCCTGTCGAGCAGGTCGACGACCGGGCTCACGCCCGGCACGTACAGGAAGCCCCACAGGATCGAGGCGATGACGCCCGGAACGCCGTACGGCAGGAAGTAGGCGGCGCGCAGGATGCCGGCCCAGCGGTGGGAGAGCGTGTCCAGTGCCAGTGCCAGCGCGGTGGACAGCAGCAGCATCACCGGGATCTGAACGATGCCGAAGAGCAGGACCCGCGCGAAGCTCTCCAGGAAGGCCGACTGCTGAAGGGCGAGGGTGTAGTTGTCGAGACCGGCGAAACCGAGGGTGGCCGGGCCCAGGCCCAGCGGGCCGGAACGGGCCGGTGTGAGGAGGCTCTGGTAGACGGCGTAGCCGAGCGGAAGCACGAAGGTGAACAGGAAGAGGGCGACGAAGGGGAGCAGGAACCCCCATGCCGCCCGGTCGGGGCGGGCGGAGCGCCGGCTGCCCGGTGCGGACGTCGTCGTCCGGTCGGTCGTGGTGCTCATCGCGCGCTCCTCGCCGTCAGGCCCTTGGCCCGCAGGTTGTCCACGGTGCTCTTCTGGGCGTCGGCCAGCGCCCCGGTGAGAGAGCCGTCTCCGGCGATGGCGGCGCCGAAGGAGTCCTGGAGCTGGGAGAAGTCGGCGTCCGTGGTGGGCGACCACTTCCAGGAGGTGTCGATGGCCCGGTCGGAGACGGTGAACACGTCGTTGTACCGCTGTCCGCCGAAGAACGGGTCGGGCTTGTCGAGGGCCGATCCGCTGAAGATGCCGGTGGCAGCGGGCCAGCCGTAGCCGACGGAGACGTTCAGGTCGACGGCCCGGCGGTCGGTGTTGATCCAGTGCGCGAACTGCAGCGCCTCACGCGGGTGACGGGAGCCCTGGAGGATCGCGGTGGACGATCCGCCCCAGTTGGCGGAGGCCTTCTGCCCGGCCTTCCACTGGGGCAGCAGGGCGACCCGCCACTTTCCCGCGGTGTCCGGCGCGTTGCCGCGCAGCAGGGCGTCGCCCCACTGAGGCCCGACCCAGGCGGCGATCTGTCCGGTCTGGACATGCCTGTACCAGGCGTTGGACATGTCGGGTTCGACGAAGACGAGGTCGTCGCGGACCATCCTCTCCCAGTAGTCCGCGACCTCGCGGGAGAGATCGTCGTCCATGTCGACGACCCAGGTGTCGCCCTCGGTACGCACCCATCGTGCGCCGCGCTGCCAGCACATCGCGGCGAACCAGCTGGGCTGGTTGGGGGCGAAGGCGCACAGCCTGGCACCGTCGCCGCGGGCCTTGACCACGCGGGCGGCGTCCTCGAACTCGGCCCAGGTGGCGGGGGTTTCGATGCCCCACTTCGCGAAGAGGTCCCGGCGGTAGAAGAGCCCCATCGGGCCGGATGCCTGCGGGACGGTGTAGACCTTGCCGTCGAAGACGCCCTGCTGCCACTGCCACGGCACATAGCTGTCGCGCAGGTCGTCGGCTCCGTACTCGCTCAGGTCGGTCAGGCCGTTGACCAGCATGAAGCTGGGCAGCTCGTGATACTCGACCTGCGCCAGGTCCGGAGGGTTCCCGGCCGTCAGCGAGGCGTGCATCTTCTGGTAGCCGCCGGTCACGTTCTGGGGGATGGTCTGCATCTCGACCTGGATGTCGGGGTGCGTCCGGTTCCACAGGTCGACGGTCTTCTGCATCGGTACCCACGTCCAGAAGACGAGTCTGACCTTCTGACCGGGGCGTGTGCGTGCCTGCGTGGTCGTACGTGCGGCTCCGACGGTCTGTCCGCAGGCGGTGAGGGCGGGGGCGGCGATCGCCGTCCCCGCCGCGGCAGCCCACCGCAAGAAGGACCGTCGCGCGGGCCTTGATGTGTCCAATGTGTGTCCCTTGCTTGTGCCTAAGGCTTGTTCAGTACGGCGGCTCCGGCCCCCGGCAGCGTGATCCGGTCCGAGGGGCCTGTCCCGGGAGTGAGGGCGTCTGTCATCGGCTCTGGCAGTCGGACCGAGACCTGCTCCGACCCGTGGTTGAGCAGGAAGAGGAAGCGTCCGCCGTCGCCTTCGCGGACGGTCGCCTGCACCTGTTCGGGAAGCCCGGCCAGGACGGGGCCGACACCCGCCGTGCGGCACACCTCGTCCGTCAGGGCCCGCATGGCCTGTGGTGCGAGGCGCGTCGCGACGTACCACGCGCTGCCCTGCCCGAAGGAGTTACGTGTGACCGCCGGCTGTCCGGTCAGTGGGCCTGAGTCGAAAACGGCCACCGGCTGTGCGTCCTCGGGTACGACGACTTCCGACCACAGGTCGGCCTGTCCGACCGTGCCGTCGTGGTGCCGTACCTTCACCGAATCCTGCTCCCGCAGCGGCCAGAACTCCTCGACGCGCAGGCCCAGTACCTCGCGCAGCGGTGCGGGGTATCCGCCCAGGTGCACCCGGTCGCAGTCGTCGACGATGCCGGAGAAGAAGGACACCAGCAGATGGCCGCCGCCGCGCACGAAGTCGGTGAGACGTTCGGCGTCCCGCTCCCGCAGCAGGTAGAGGTTGGGTACGACGACGAGGCGGTAGCCCGACAGATCGCGGTCGGGCGGTACGACGTCGCAGGCGACGCCCGCCTCGAACAGCGGGCGGTAGTGCGCCAGGGCGATGTCCGTCTGGTCCAGTGCGGTGGACGGGTGCGAGTCGAGTTCCAGTGCCCGCCAGCTGTTCCAGTCCATGACCAGGGCGACGTCGGAGGTGCACCGGGTGCCGGCGATCTGCGGCACCGAGGCGAGTTCGCGGCCCAGTTCACGCACCTCGTGGAAGGTGCGGGTGCCGGTGCCGCCGTGCGGGAGCATCGCCGAGTGGTACTTCTCGGCGCCGCCCCGGGACTGACGCCACTGGAAGTACAGCACCGCGTCGGCGCCCTGGGCGACCGCCTGCCAGCTCCACAGGCGCATCCGCCCCGGCGGCTTGGGCCCGTTGCGGTCGCGCCAGTTCACCGCGCTGGGCGCCTGTTCCATCAGCATCCACGGCTGACCGCCGCGGGCGGACCGGGTCACGTCGAAGATGAAGCCGGCCGCGATGTGGGTGTCCTCCTCGTGCGGGTCCTGGTAGACGTCGACCGAGACGACGTCCTCCTCGGCCGCCCACCGGAAGGCGTCGACCGGCTTGTTCACCCCGATGAAGTTCGTCGTCACGGGGACGTCCGGGGTGATCCGCCGCAGTACTTCCTTCTCCGCCAGGTAGCACCGCAGCAGTGCGTCGTCGGAGAACCGGGCGAAGTCCAGCTGCTGTGCGGGGTTGGGGAAGGTCGGCGCCAGCCGTGGCGGCAGCACCTCGTCGAAGGTGTCGTACCGCTGCGACCAGAACGCCGTCGACCAGGCGTCGTTGAGGGCCTCGACGGTGCCGTACCGGTCGGACAGCCAGCGGCGGAAATCGGCCGCCGACTCGTCGCACCAGCACATCGCGGTGTGGCAGCCGTACTCGTTGCCGATGTGCCACGTCTCCAGCGCCGGGTGGTCGGCGTACCGGCCGGCCAGCTGCTCGACCAGGCGCGTCGCGTAACGGCGATAGACAGCGCTGGAGGGGCAGTAGTGCTGGCGCCCGCCCGGCCACATACGGCGGCCGTCGGCGGTCTCGGGAAGGATCTCGGGGTGCAACCGGGACAGCCACGGCGGCGGGGACGCCGTCATGGTGGCCAGGCACACGGCCACGCCCGCCCCGGCCAGGTTGTCCATGACCCGGTCGAACCAGGTGAAGTCGTACTCCCCCGGCCTCGGCTCCACCTTGGCCCAGGAGAAGATGCCGGCCGTCACCATGGAGACGCCCGCCTCCTTCATCAAGGAGACGTCCTCGGCCCACACCTCCTCGGGCCACTGCTCGGGGTTGTAGTCGCCGCCGAAGGCGATACCGGCGGGGCGCAGGCGGCGCCGCGCGTCGATTGCTGTGGGGTCTGCCTCTTGCATGGCGGTCAGTCTTGAAGCGGCACCTCGACCCCGTCAAGATATATTCATAATTAATTGAAACAGCTATGGTGGTCTCAGCATCGGAAGGGAAGCCGGAAGGGAAGAGCGTGTGATGACGGACTGCCGCAGGTTGGCCGGACGGGTGGCGGTGATCACCGGCGCCGCCCACGGCATCGGCGCCGCGACGGCCCGCAGACTCGCGGACGAGGGCGGCCTGGTCGTGCTGACGGACGTGGACGACGCCGCGGGGAAGACGGTCGCGGCGGACATCATGGCGAGCGGAGGGCACGCGGAGTACCTGCGCTGCGACGTCACCTCCGCCGCCGACTGGGAGGACCTCGGCCGCCACGTCCGCGAGCGCTACGGGCGGCTGGATGTGCTGCACAGCAACGCCTTCGCCCAGCTGAACAAACCCGCCCACGAACTGACCGAGGCCGAGTGGGACGGACAGATGGCCGTGCTGCTGAAACCCGCCTGGCGCGCGATGAAGACCTTCGGGGCCCTCCTGCGCGAGGCGTCGGGGTCCGTCGTCCTCACCTCCTCGGTGCACGCGGTCATCGGCCTGCCCGGCCATGCCGCGTACGCCGCGGCGAAGGGCGCGCTGTGCTCACTGGGACGGCAGCTGGCGGTCGAGTACGGGCCGCACATCAGGGTCAACACCGTGCTGCCCGGCCCCATCCTGACCGCGGCATGGGACGGCATCCCGGAGAGCGACCGGGGCCGCAGTGTGGCGGCCACGGCGGCCAAGCGGTTCGGGCAGCCGGAGGAAGTGGCCGCCGCGGTCGCCTTCCTGGCGTCCGACGACGCCTCCTACGTGACCGGCGCGAGCCTCGTGGTTGACGGAGGATGGAGCGTCATGAAGGAGTCCTCGTGACGGGCACACCCGACACCGCGTGCGGTGTCCGAGGTGCGCGCACAGGACGTGAGGGGAAACGGAGTACATGGTGATCCAACCCGGCAGAGGACTGCACGGCCAGGCCCTGGAGGAGATAGGCCGGCGCATCGTCCGCGGTGACTACCCGCCGGGCTCCGTGCTCTACCCGGACCAGCTCGAAACCGACCTGGGCGTGAGCAAGACCGTGGTGCGCGAGGCGCTTCGGGTGCTGGCCTCCAAGGGCCTGATCGAGTCACGGCAGAAGCGCGGCACCATGATCCGGCCCCGTGCGCACTGGAACCTGCTCGACAGCGACCTGCTGCGCTGGCAGGGCAGCAGCTCCCCGACGGACAGCTTCCTGGAGGATCTCGCCGAGGTTCGCTCCATCGTGGAGCCCGCCGGTGCGCGCCTGGCCGCGGTCCGCCGCACCGAGTCGGACCTGGCCGCGATGCAGAAGGCTCTCGACGCGATGGCAGCGGCCGGGACGGACGCGGACGCGATGGTCGAGGCGGACCTCGCCTTCCACCGCGCCCTGCTGGACGCGGCACACAACGAACTGCTCAGCCGGATGGAGGTCGTCATCGAGGCCGGTCTCGGCATTCGGGACCGGATCGTCCACGGCGCCCAGCATTTCTCGGATTCCGTACCGGTGCACCGGGAACTGCTGCAGGCGATCGAGGCGGGCGCCCCCGACGCCGCCGCCGCTGCCGTCGAGTCCCTGCTCGCGCAGGCGTCCGAGGACCTGGTGGCCGTGAAGTCGCAAGACCTGGGCGGCGCCCCCACCACCGACGCCGCACCGGAGGAAACCCCTTGAAAATAACCGGACTTGAGACCTTCCTCGTGGCACCGCGCTGGCTCTTCCTGCGCATCGACACCGACGAGGGCATCACCGGCTGGGGAGAGCCGGTGATCGAGGGCCGCGCCGAGACCGTCCGCGCCGCGGTCCACGAACTGGAGGACTACCTCCTCGGCCAGGACCCCCTGCGCATCGAGGACCACTGGCAGGTGCTCACCAAGGGCGGCTTCTACCGCGGCGGTCCGATCCTCTCCAGCGCCGTCGCCGGCATCGACCAGGCACTCTGGGACATCGCCGGCAAGACCTACGGCGTACCGGTGCACCGGCTCCTCGGCGGGCCGGTGCGTGACAAGGTGCGGATGTACGCCTGGATCGGCGGAGACCGCCCGTCCGACGTGGCCCAGCTGGCCAGGCAGCAGACAGAGGCCGGCTTCACCGCCGTGAAGATGAACGGCTCGGCCGAGCTCGCCCCGATCGACACCCCCGCACGCACCAATGAGGTCGTCGACCGGGTCGCGGCCGTCCGAGAAGTCCTCGGCGACGAGCGGGATGTGGTCGTCGACTTCCACGGCCGGGTCTCGACCGCCATGTCCCGCCGCCTGCTCCCCCTGCTCGAACCACTCCATCCGCTGTTCGTCGAGGAGCCCGTTCTGCCGGAGCACTCGAGTCACCTGCGCAGCCTGGTGGAATCCACCAGTGTGCCGCTGGCCGTCGGTGAACGCCTCTACTCCCGCTGGGACTTCCGTGACGTACTGACCAGCGGGATCGCCGTCGCACAGCCCGACCTGTCGCACGCGGGCGGTATCTCCGAGGTCCGCCGAATCGCGGCCATGGCCGAGACGTACGACGTCGCCCTGGCCCCGCACTGCCCCCTCGGCCCGATCGCCCTGGCCGCAAGCCTGCAGATCGCCTTCGCGGTGCCGAACTTCCTCATCCAGGAACAGAGTCTGGGCATCCACTACAACCAGCAGAGCGACCTGCTGGACTACGTGATGGACCCGGAGCCCTTCCGCTTCGACGACGGCCACGCCGTCGCGAGCCCCCGGCCGGGTCTTGGCGTGGAGATCGACGAGAAGGCGGTACGCCGCGCCGCCGAGACCGGACACCGCTGGCGCAACCCCGTATGGCGGCGCTCCGACGGCTCGTTCACCGAGTGGTGACCTGCCCGCCGGCCAAGCCCTTCCGCACCCCGTAACCCCGCACCCAGGAGTACCCACCTCATGGATCTCGTGGCATCGCTGCGCGCCCATCGCCTGCTGGCGGTCGTGCGCGGCACCGACCCCGACGCAGCTCTGCGCACCGTACTCACCCTCGCCGAAGAGGGCATCGACCTCATCGAGGTCTCGCTGACCACCGACAACGCGACGAAGGTGATCGCACAGGCACGTGCCGAACTCGGCCCCGAAGCGCTGTTGGGCGCCGGAACCGTGCGTACGACCGCCGACGCCAGCCGCGCCGTGGACGCCGGAGCGTCGTTTCTCGTGACCCCCGCGCTCGTCGACGGCCTGCAGTCCGTCGCCGTACCGGTGCTGATGGGCGCACTGACACCCAGCGAGACCGAACTCGCCCTTGCCCGGGGCGCCGGCGCGGTCAAGCTGTTCCCGGCCTCCCTCGGCGGCCCCGGCTATCTGCGGGCATTGCGCGACCCGTTCCCCGACGTGCCCTTCGTGCCCGTCGGCGGAGTGGACGCGGCGGCCGCCCGCGCCTACCTCGACCAGGGCGCGATCGCCGTCGGCGTGGGCTCACCCCTCATCGGTGACGCGGCACATGGCGGCGATCTGGCCCAACTCCGCAGCCGCGCGGCAGCGTTCCGCGAAGCAGTCCCCCGCGGTACGCGATGATGGCGCCTCCAACCGACCCCTCCCTGCCCGGATCCCTGCCCGATTCCCTGCCCGAAGTCGTCACCTTCGGCGAGACGATGGCGGCGCTCCGAGCCGGAGGCGCGCTGCGGCTCGGCGGGAGTCTCGGGCTCTCCGTCGCGGGAGCCGAATCCAATGTCGCGATCGGCCTCGCCCGGCTCGGGCACCGGGTGCGCTGGGTCGGCCGGGTCGGCGCGGACGAGCTCGGCGCACTGGTGCTGCGCACACTCCGCGCCGAGAGCGTCGACATCGGCCACGCCGTCACCGACGACGCCGGCCGTCCCACGGGACTGCTGCTGACGGAGCCCCGCATGGGCACGCTGACCCGCGTCAGCTACTACCGCACCGGTTCGGCGGGTTCGGCCCTTGCCCCGGCTGACGTGCTGCCCGCTCTGAGTACCGGAACGCGCGTCCTGCATCTGACCGGTATCACACCCGCGCTCGGCCCCTCGGCGGCCGAGGCCGTACGGGCCGCCGTCATGGCAGCCCGCGAGGCCGGCATCACCGTATGCCTCGACGTCAACTACCGGTCGCGGCTGTGGAGTTCGGACCTTGCCCGTGCGACTCTGCGGCCCCTGCTGGCCTGCACCGACCTCCTCATCGCCTCCGAGGACGAACTGCCGATGGTGCTGAAGCGACCGGGCGCGGACGAACGCGAGAGCGTGGACAGTCTCCTGACCGAAGGTGTCAGCGAGGTGGTCGTCAAGCGCGGCGCTCGCGGAGCGACCTGCTTCACCTCCCGGGAAACGGTGGACCGCGCGGCACGGCGAGTCGAAGCGGTCGATCTGGTCGGCGCGGGCGACGCCTTCGTGGCCGGATACCTGTCCGGCTTCCTCCAGGGCGCCGACGTCCCGGCCCGACTGGACCGAGCCGTCACCACCGCGGCCTTCGCCGTCGCCACCCGGGGCGACTGGGAGGGCCTGCCGAGTCAGGACGAACTCGGCCTGCTGGACGAGGCCGACGGCACCACCATCCGCTGACCTGGGAGAACGACATGGCATCCGCCGCGCATCAGGAGACGGCCATCGCGGTCCACGGCGACTACGAACTCGCCGAAGGAGGCCGCTGGGTCGGTGACCGGTACGTATACGTGGACATCCTCAGCGGCCGGCTCTTCGAACTGCGGGACGGCACAACCGGGCACGCCCCGCGGCAACTGGCCCGGCTCGACGTGCCGCTCGGCGCCGTCGCGCCGGTCCACGGACGTCCAGGCACCTGGATCGCCGCGGCAGGCACCGGAATCGCCCTGCTCGGACCCGACGGCGACCTGGAGTGGCTGGACCGTCCGGAGGACCGCACCCCTGTCCCCACCCGCATGAACGACGGTGTCGCAGACCGGGCCGGCCGCTTCTGGGCCGGCAGCATGCCCTACGACGGCACACCGGGCGCGGGATCGCTGTACCGCACGGACACCGACGGCACGGTGGTCCGCGTGCTCGACGGCCTGACCGTCGTCAACGGGCCGGCGTTCACCGCCGACGGCACGACCATGTACCTGGCGGACAGCGCTGCCGGCACCGTCCTGCGCTGCCATGTCGATCCGGCCACGGGCGACCTCACCGGCCCCGAGACCTTTGTCCGCTTCCACGGTGGCGAAGGAAGCCCCGACGGCATGACCGTCGACGACGAGGGCTGCCTGTGGGTGGCGGTTTGGGGCGGCAGTTCGGTCCGCCGGTACCACCCGGACGGCCGCCTGCTCATGGCGCTGGCCCTGCCGGCCACGCAACCCACCTCGGTGTGTCTGCATCCCTCGGACTCACGCATCCTGATCACCACCGCCCGCTACGGGATGACGAACCCGACGGCGTCCGCGGGCGCGGTACTGACCGCCCCCGTACCCGCCCGCGCCCCGGCCGCGGCCGCCGCGGTGATCTCCACCGCGTAGACCGTCCGGCGGACGGCAGGTCCGCTTTCGCAGACCGGCCTGCCTCACTCACCGCCCGGGGCGGGCACCCGCTCGTCGATGTGGATCGGGCCGGAAAGGCCGGACAAGGGCAGGCCGGTTCCCTGGTGGTCGGCGGCGATGATCTCCGCGGTGATGGAGACAGCCGTCTCCTCGGGCGTACGGGCGCCGAGGTCGAGGCCGATCGGGGAGTGCAGCCGGGCGAGTTGTTCCTTGGTGACGCCCGCCTCGTGCAGGAGGCGCAGGCGTTCGTCGTGGGTGCGCCGGGAGCCCATCGCGCCGATGTAGCCGACGGGCAGGTCGAGGGCCAGGCGCAGCAGGGGGATGTCGAACTTGGCGTCGTGGGTGAGGACACAGACGGCGGTACGGGCGTCCACCGCCGTGCGCTCCAGGTAGCGGTGGGGCCAGTCGACCACGACCTCGTCCGCGTACGGAAAGCGGGCCGCGGTGGCGAAGACGGGGCGGGCGTCGCACACGGTGACCCGGTAGCCGAGGAAGGCCCCGGCCCGGCTGAGGGCGGCGGCGAAGTCGACGGCGCCGAAGACCAGCATGCGGGGGCGGGACGCGTGGACGTGGACGAGGGCGGTCAGCGGTTCGAGGCAGGTGTCCGCCTCACCGCCGACCGTGACGCGGGCGGTGCGGCCCGCCCGCAGCAGGGCCCGGGCTTCGTCCGCCACCAGCTGGCCCGCCGGCCCGCCGTCCAGGGTGCCGTAGGTCATGCTGCCGTCGCCGAGGACGCTCAGGGTCGAACCGAGGAGGTCGCGCGGACCGTCCACGATCTGGGCCACGGCAGCGGGCCGGCCCTCCGCGACGTCGGCGAGGGCTGCCGCGAGGTGCGGCTCGGCCACGGGATCGACACGCCGGACGAGGACGTCGAGTTCGCCGCCGCAGGTCAGCCCGGCAGCGAAGGCGTCGTCGTCGGAGTAGCCGAACCAGGCGCGCTGCGGAGCGCCCCGATCGTGAAGCACCTGTTGGCACAGCTCGTACACCGCGCCCTCCACGCAGCCGCCGGAGATGCTGCCGACCGCGTTGCCGACCGCGTCCACCGCGACCGAGGTCCCGGTCGGCAGGGGTGCGCTGCCGTGCACGTCGACGACGGTGGCCAGGGCGAAGGGACGTGCTTCGCGGCACCAGCGGTTCAATGTGTCCGCGATGTTCAGCATGAACAGGTCCTTCGTGCAAAGGGGTGGGGCGGGCCGCCGCCACGCCGCCGGAGATCGCTCTACGCGGCGGCGGCCCTGGAAGCGGGCGTCAGAGCAACGCCTCGGCCGTGATGGGCAGTTCGCGGACCCGGCGGCCGGTGGCGTTGAAGACCGCGTTGGCGATGGCGGGTGCCACACCGCAGATCACGAGCTCGGCAAGGCCCTTCACGCCGAGCGGGTCGGCGTCGTAGTCCTCCCCGTCGAGGTAGATCGCCCTGAGGTCGGGGATGTCGGCGTTGACCGGGATCAGGTAGTCGGCGAGGTTGGCGTTGACGATCCGGCCGTCGCGGTGATCGGTCACCGTGTGCTCGAGCAGAGCCGCCCCGATGCCGCCCACCATGCCGCCGATCGCCTGGCTGTCGGCCAGCTTGGGGCTGATGATGCGGCCCGCGTCGTACACGGAGAGCATCCGCCGCACCCGCACCAGACCCAGCGTCGCGTCCACCGCCACCTCGGTGAAGGTCGCGCTGTAGCCGCTGATGGAGAACCGCTCGCCCCCCGGCGGGGAAAAGGAGGCCTCCGCTTCGAGACGGGTGCGGTCGTTGCGGGTCAGCAGCCGCTGGTACGACTCGCCGCGCGCCGGATTCCCCCGCACGTGCAGCCGGCCGCCCTGGACCACGACGTCGTCGGCCGACACCCCGTGCAGCGGCGATTTCTCGTCCTCGACGGCCAGTCGGATCGCCTGCCGCCGGAGCTTGTTGCAGACGTCGAGGGTGGCGGAGCCGACGCTCGCCATCGTCTGGGAACCACCGTGCGGCGGGGTCCGCGGGTAGCGGGAGTCGCCGAGCCGGTAGTCGACCGCGCGCATGGCCAGCCCCAGCGCGTCAGCGGCCACCTGGGTCTGGGAGGTGTACGTGCCCGGGCCCATGTCGCTGGTGGCGGACTCGATCACCGCCGTGCCGTCGGCGTTCAGGCGGCCCCGGGAGTCGGCCGCGGCGACCGCCGTGTGGTACACGCCCGAGGCCATGCCCAGGCCGATCAGCCAGTCGCCGTCACGCGTCGAGCGCGGCTTCGGGTTGCGCCGGTCCCAGCCGAACTCGCGGGCGCCGACCGTATAGCACTCGCGCAGCCGGCGCGTGGAGAACGGCAGGTTGTTCGACGGGTCCTCGGCGGGCTCGTTGCGCCGGCGCAGCTCGACCGGGTCGATGCCGAGCTCGTGGGCGAGTTCGTCCATGGCCGACTCGACGGCGAAGACCCCCGTGGCGGCGCCGGGTCCGCGCATCCAGATCGGGCTGTTCACGTCCAGAGGCACCGTCCGATAGGCCTGGCGGACATTGGGCGTGCTGTAGAGCATCTGCCCCGGCGTCATGACGGCCTCGGTGAACGTCTCGTACGACGAGGTCTCCGAGTCGATCACTTGGTCCGTGGCGACCAGGCGGCCGCGCCGGTCGCTGCCGACACGCATCCGGTACTCGTAGGCGGGCCGGAAACCGGTGCCGAAGTACATCTGCTTGCGGGTCAGGACGAGCTTGACCGGACGGCCGGTCTCGCGGGCGGCCAGCGCGGCGACCACGGTGTGCGGCCAGCCGCGCAGCCCGCTGCCGAAGCCGCCCCCGACGAAGGGATTGATGATCCGCACGGAGTCCAGCGGCACACCGAACACCGTGGAGAGCTCGGTCTGCGTGCCCAGTACCCACTGCGTCTTGTCCCACAGGGTGAGCCGGTTGCCGTCCCAGCGGGCGATCGTGGCGTGCGGCTCCATCGGATTGTGGTGCTCGCGCGCCAGGCGATACGTCGCGTCCAGCCGTACGTCAGCGTCGCGCAGCCCGGCTGCCGCGTCACCGCGTGTGTAGGTGTCCGGCACACCCGGCTCGCCCTCGGCGAGGTCCGTGGTGGGCCGCTCGGCGTCGTATTCGACCTTCACCAGGCTCGCGCCGTGCTGCGCGGACTCCAGGGTGGTGGCCACCACGACGGCGACCGGCTGACCGTGGAAGAGCACCCGGTCGTCCTGGAAGACCCGCAACCTGCGGCCGGGGGGATTGTTCGACGTGGGCGACATAGGGTTGTCGCGGTACGGCAGCGTCGGCGCGTTGCCATGGTGGATCACCCGCAGTACGCCCGGGACGGCTTCGGCGTCGCCGGTGTCGACGGACGTGATACGGCCGCGGCCGACGCTCGCGTCGACGATGACGGCGTGCACCATCCCCTCGACGTCGAACTCGGCGGCGTACTGTGCCTCGCCCGTGACCTTCAGCCGCCCGTCCACCCGGGACAGCGGCGCACCCACGGCTGCCTGCGGCTGGGGACTCACTTCGTACCTCCTACGATGCGCAGCTGACGCTCGACGGTCCGCTTGAGCAGCTCGACCTTGAAGCGGTTGTTCTCCAGCGGGCGGGCCCCCTCCGCCGCCTTCTCCGCGGCGGCTGCCCACAGGTCCTCCGAGGGGCGTTCACCGATGAGATGTCGCTCGACCGCGGGCAGCTTCCACGGCACCGTGCCCACTCCCCCGGCGGCGACCCTGGCCTCGCGGATCACCCCGCCGCGCACGTGCAGCGCGACGGCCGCCGAGGTCAGCGCGAACTCGTACGACTGTCGGTCGCGCACCTTCAGATAGCCCGACTTCAGCGGACGCGGCAGGGCGGGGATCTCCACCGCCGTGATCAACTCGCCCCGCCGCAGGGCCTGTTCACGATCGGGGGTGTTGCCGGGCCGCAGCAGGAAGTCGGCGAAAGGCGCCCTGCGCTCCCCGTCCGGGCCCAGCAGGTGCACGGTCGCCTCCAGCGCCGCGAACGCCACCGCGACATCGGACGGGTGCGTGGCCACGCAGTCGTCGGAGGTGCCCAGGATGGCGTGGGAGCGGTTGAAGCCGTGCAGCGCGGCACAACCGGAGCCGGGGTCGCGCTTGTTGCAGTCGGCGGTGACATCACGGAAGTACGTGCACCGGGTGCGCTGCATGATGTTGCCGCCGATGGTCGCCATGTTCCGCAGCTGAGCCGAAGCGCTCAGCTCCAGCGCCTCGGAGATGACGGGGAACAGGGCGCGGACCTTGGGGTGGGCGGCGGTTTCGGCCATGCTCACCAGGGCGCCGATGCGCAGCCCGCCGCGCTCGGTGACGGTGACTTCATGCAGGGGCAGGTCGCTGATGTCGACCAGGGTTTCGGGGCGCTCGACGGTCTCCCGCATCAGGTCGACGAGGGTGGTGCCGCCTGCTATGTAACGACCGCCTCGGCGGCCCGCGTCGAGGGCCTCACGGGTGTTGGCGGCCTTGGTGAAGGAGAAGGGATGCATGTCGGCCGAACCTCACTTCCGGCCCGCGGTCTGCTCGACCGCGCGCACGATCTTCACGTAACAGCCGCAGCGGCAGATGTTGCCGCTCATCCACTCCCGGATCTCCTCCGGAGAACCGGTGTGACCTTCCTTGATGCAGCCGACGCCGGACACGATCTGCCCTGGTGTGCAGTAGCCGCACTGGAACGCGTCCTCGTCGATGAACGCCTGCTGGAGCGGGTGCAGTTCGTCGCCTTCGGCCAGGCCCTCGATCGTGGTGACCTCAGCCCCCTCCACACGGACGGCCAGCGTCAGGCAGGAGTTGACGCGACGCCCGTCGACCAGAACCGTGCACGCCCCGCAGGCACCCGCGTTGCACCCCTTCTTGGAACCGGTCAGTCCGAAGTGCTCACGGAGCAGGTCGAGGAGCGACGTCCGGTTGTCGACCGTCACCGTCCGCCGACGGCCGTTGACCGACAGGGAAACACGGCTGGAAGGCGCCGCCTCGGCGCCTTCCGCCTCCTCCTGGCCGCCGAGGTAGGTCCCTGTGATCACACCGCCCGCGACGACGACACCACCGACCGCGGTGCTGGTGGCGATGAAGGTGCGCCGCGTGGGCGCCGGGGGGGACTCGTCGGCTCCGGTGGGGGGTGGGACAGCGGACTCGGGGATTTCAGTGGGCATGCTTACGCCTTCGCTTCACGGTCGGAATCAGCCGCACACAGCGGTACGGCGAGAGGCGAGATCGTCATCGCCGCAGGACCTTGGCAACCGCGCGTCCTGACGGCCGCGTCCGGTCACACGAGAGCCTGCCACCACCGTCACGTCCGTAACAGGGAGGGTTTTCTCCCCCCATCGGACCCGCAGATCGCCTTCAACAGGACGATGCGGCGCCGGCTCGGAGCCGGCGCCGCATCAGCAAGTTCAGTGATCGAGCGGCTCGTAGTCGAACCAGTCGAAGTGAACCGAGCCGGCTGAGGCGAACATTCCGAGGACCCGGCCGGTGAAACCGCCGGCGACCTCCGTGGAGAGGTACCGGCCGTCGAGCGAGGTGAGCTCGGCGAATGTGCCGTCCGGTTCCTCGATGCCGATCGAGACGGTGTCGGGGCCGGTGCGTGCGTCGTTCACGGCCTCAATGGCGGCCACCTCGATACGGAGAACCACAGGTCCGGTCGGTACCGGCCGGGACGCCACGACTGTGCTCAACGGGCCGATACGGGCGCGCACTTGCACTACGCCGGATGCGGCATCGATGTCGTAGTGGTGCTGCTCGTCGAGGCGGACGGCCACGCCACCGCGCCCCTCCCCCACATCGACCAGGGCTCGCACGCGGCAGGACAGATGCTGCTGCCGCCGGCCGACGAACGTCACGTCGGTGTCGTCGAGCGATGCGCCGCGGGCGCGCAGGGTGAGCCAGCCGGGCCGATCCTTCGTGGTGCAGTCCTCCGCGGGACGATGACGCAGTGAGACCCAGTACGGGGCCAACTCGCTCAGGTCGAAGTCGTCCCGGACCGGTGTGACGGCGCCCGGCTGGAGCGGCCACGGGGGCGCGGGCGCCTCGAGGGACAGTTCGCCGACGACCGGCCAGCCGTCCACCCATTCGACCGGCACCAGGTACGTTTCCCGGCCGAGGACGTGCCAGCCGGGGGTGCCGCCGCCCGGCCGCACCCCGAGCAGCACCATCCACCATGATCCGTCGGGTGCCTGGACCAGGTCCGCGTGGCCGGTGTTCTGGATGGGGTGCTCGGTGCCGCGGTGGGTCAGGATCGGGTTGGCCGGGCATGGCTCGAACGGGCCGTCGGGCGTACGGCCGCGGGCGATGGAGACGCCGTGGCAGCGCTCGGTGCCGCCCTCGGCGATGAGCAGGTACCAGTAGTCGCCGATCCGGTACAGGTGCGGTGCTTCCGGGGCCTTGGCTCCGGGCGTCCCGGACCAGATCCTGCGATCGGGACCGAAGGTCTCCCCGGTGTGGGGATCGAGGCGGACCTGTCCCACTCCGGCGACGGTGCACCAGCAGTTGCCCTCGTCGTCCCAGGCGAGATCGGGGTCGATGCCGGGGACCCCGGGCAGCCGGACCGGTTCGGACCAGGGGCCGGCCGGGTCGGAGGCCGTGAACAGCAGGTTGCCGTCACTGCTGACATTCGTGACGATCAGCCAGAACCGGCCGTCATGGTGGCGCAGGGTGGGCGCGTAAATCCCTCCCGAGGAAGGCGAGTCCAGCGGCAGGCGCAGTTGGCTCGGCCGGTCCAGCGCGTTGCCGATCTGGGTCCAGTGCACCAGGTCCCGGCTGTGGAAGATGGGCACGCCGGGGAAGTACTCGAAGCTGGAACACGCGACGTAGTAATCCTCGCCCACCCGGCAGATGCTCGGGTCGGGGTAAAAACCGGGGATCACCGGGTTGTTGATGGTGGTGCCCGTCTCGGACATGCTCGACACCCTGATCGGGTCCTTTCACTGGTTCAAGTTGGCAAGCACCTGCTGAGTACGAAAGTTTCGCAGCAAATCTCTAGAGAGTTTCCAGGTCTGGAGGCTGGCGACGGCCATCCTTGTGGTCAATGGTCACGCGCACCTGGCGAGAGGCCGATACGCCCCGCGATGTCAGTCCTTCAACGGGGCTGTACTGCCCCGGACCGTAAGAGTGGTCGCGATCTCCAACCCGGCCTGGGGCGCCTCCTCGCCCCGACCGAGAGTGAGCGCCAGCTCCGTCGCCGCTACAGCCATCTCGGTCAGGGGCTGGTGAACGGTGGTGAGGGGCGGGTCCACCCAGGCCACGACCGGCAGGTCGTCGAAACCGACGACGCTGAGGTCGTCGGGGATGCGCAGGCCGGCCTCACGCGCGGCCTGGTAGACACCGAGTGCCTGCAGGTCGTTGGCAGTGAAGATAGCGGTCGGACGTTCGGACAGGGCCAGCAGGGAACTCGCCGCCTCGCAGCCGTCCTCACGGGTGAGTTCCGCATGCACCACGAGTTCCGGATCGACCGGCAGGCCGGCAGCCTGCATCGCGGAGCGGTATCCGTCCAGCCGGGCGACGCAGCACAGCACGTCCTGCGGTCCGCCGATCACGGCGATACGGCGATGCCCGAGCTCGGTGAGGTGGCGGGTCGCGGCCCGGCCGCCGGACCAGTTCGTGGCACCCACGAACGGGACGTCGTCAGGCAGCTCCGCGGTCGGGTCGAAGACGACGAACGGGATCCCCTTCGCCTTCAGCTGCTCCCGCTCGGCCTCGGAGAGCTGGGCCACGGACAGCACACAGTTCGGACGCCGCGAGACGGTGTCGTTCCAGGTCGGCGTGGTGTCATGCAGGCCGAACCGGGACACCATGAGACCGACGCCGTTCTCGCGGGCCACCCGCTCCACGCCCCGGATGATCTCCACCGCCCACATGTCCTTGAGCTCACGGAACACGAGCTCCACGACGTTGCTCCGGCCGGCTCCGGCTGGTTTGCGGTAGCCGTATCTGTTGACCAGCTCCTCGACCCGGGCGCGCGTGTCCGCGGAAACCCCCGACTTGCCATTGATCACCTTGGAGACGGTCGGGACCGACACCCCCGCCGACTCGGCGATGTACGCGATGGTGACCGGCCTGGACGACGTATCACCCTGCCCGCTTTCGTGATCCACCGGTCCGTCAGCTGCGTGGTCCGCCAAGTCCGCCAAGGTCGTCTTCCCGATCATCGAACCGCCCGCCCGCCGGCAGCGGGGGCGAAAGCTGGTTGAACAGCGTCGTGGGTGTGCCCGGCCATTCTCGCACCTCTTGCCGACGAACCTGTGGCCCCGGACACATCTTCATGTTAATTTCTCCGCCGCACAGAGAGAAAGTTTCCCTCGTTCTCTGGGTTCACGGTCGGCTTGAGACCGGCCCGCATGTCCAAGTCTCCGGCAGGGCCCCGCCGGGTCCGGGCCTCCACCAACCGGAAGGTGCACGTGATGACGAGGAGACCGGCAAGCTTCCTTCACCGACGACGCCGGTCGTCGCGGCGCTTACGGAGACTGGCGGCACTCCTCCTGGCGATCGCCCTGCTCCCGCTGGTGCCCGCCGCCGCACAGGCCGCCGACCCACCCC
>NZ_JAAKZY010000440.1 GCF_011045015.1 Streptomyces scabichelini
GCGGGGGGTGCGGGACAGCGTCTCCAGATGGGCCGCACGGGAGGGACGTACCGCCAAAGCTGCCACCGCGGTCGGGTGCGGACGGGGGACGAGGATTTTGAAAGCGTCCTCCGGGATCTCCGCCAGATGCCCGTCGAGCGTGTCCCGTACGTCCGGGGCCAGCTCATCGGCCAGCGCGAGGGCCGCCCGCCGGTCGGTGGTGACGGCCACCGGGATCCGGGCCTGGAAGCGTACGGCGTGCTTGAGGGCGTGGAAGCCGTCGAGCAGCACGGAGGTGTCGGCGAGCCGGCGCCAGGCGCGTACGGGGTCGTGGGAGACCGTCATGCGGTGAAGCCTACGTGCGGGTGCTCGGCCGTCTCCCGGGTGCGCCTGCGTGCGTGTGCTCGGCCGTCTCCGGGGTGTGCGGATCGTCCTCGCGCGGCCCCGGCAGCATGCGGTCTCCGCGCGCGAACAGCCGTGCACGCGCGCGTGCGGCCCATCCGCCGAGGCGTCGCAGGAAGGACGTCGGCAGGAACACCATGTCGGCCGCGATCATCGCCAGCGAGAAGAACGGCAGGCCGAGGACCACGGCGATCACGGCGTGCTCGGTGATCATGGCTGCCAGCAGGACGTTCTTCACCCGCCGGTTGAACAGCGTGAAGGGGAAGGCGACCTGCACGACGACCGTCCCGTAGGTCACCAGCATCACCAGCGTGCCGTTCGCGGACAGCAGCTCGGAGAGGGCGGGCCAGGGCGAGAAGTAGTCGAGGTGGAGCGGGTAGTAGACGGCGGTGCCGTCCTGCCAGCGAGAGCCCTGGATCTTGTACCAGCCGGCGGTCGCGTAGATCAGACATGCCTCGGCCATGATCACGAACAGGGCGGCGTTGTGGACGAGGTTCGCGACGACGTCGAGCAGGATGCGTGGCTCCGCGGTCCGCGCGCGGCGACCGACGACCCACCAGAGGCCCTGGACTGCCCACAACCCCCAGAGGATCGTCAGCCAGCCGCCCAGAAAGCCGCCGTCGATCTTCCCCGCGAGCGTGGCCGCGGCCAGCAGGAATCCGAGCACGCCCCACAGAGCGGGACCGACCCTGTCGGGGCCGGAACGCTCTCCACGCGCGCGTGCCTCACGCGCGCGGCGTTCCCGCCGCTCGTCCAGGGACCACACCTGGCCGCACCGCGTGAACACCAGGTAGATCGCCATCAGGTGGATGACGTTGTCGCCGCCGTCCCCCATGAAGACGCTGCGGTTCTGCAGCGAGAGCACACCGAACATGAAGAGCACGGATATGGCGCGGGTGTGCCAGCCCAGCATCAGCAGAGCGCTCGACAGCACGGCCAGCGCATAGATGATCTCGAACCAGATCTGGCTGTCGGACCACATGAGGGCCGTGAAGGCGTGGTTGTCCGCGATGAGCTGCTGGGCGAGGTCCCAGCTCCAGGGGCCGTCGGGTCCGTACATCTCCTGGCGGTGCGGGAGCTCGCGCAGCAGGAACAGCAGCCAGGTGGCGGCGAAGCCGATGCGTATCACGGCGGTCTGGTACGGGCCGAGGGCCGAACCGGTGACCCGGGAGATGCCGCGCGCGATCGGCCCGTCGACGCGAGTCCCGCGGTCGAAGCGGCTCTTGCGCGCGTTGCTGCCGCTCATCGGGCGCCCGCCTCCGTTTCCGTGGCTCGCGTCCCCGCCGCCCGGTCGGCCTCGGTCACCCGCCACCAGGGCAGCTCACGGATGACCGGCTTGTCGGACACCTGCTCCGTGCTCCACTCCGGAGGCCGGACATTGGTCGTACGGGAGCGGACCTGAACCTGATGGACGACCGCGCCCCGCCCGCCCGCCTGCTCGCGGTCGAGGCGCAGCACCACGATGCGGCGCAGATACCTCTCGGAGAGGGTGCCGCGCATGCCGCCCGGACGGTTCTCGTTGTCGTGCGTGGCCACATAGAAGTCCCAGGCCCGGCGCAGTTCGTTCTGCTGGGTGTGGCTGGGCAGCAGATTGCCGTCGATGGCCGCGCCGTCCAGGGCGGAGAGGTCGTACCAGCGGGTCGTCTCGATGCCGCCGTCCGCGGTCCGCACCTCGGCGCGGACCTGGACCGCGATGTTCTGCTGCAACGGGTTGGGCGCGAAGAGCTTCCAGTTCTGCTCGAACTCGGGGTAGACCCACTCGTCGATCGCGCGCCCGTGCTGCTTGGTGACCGTGTTCGAGGGCGCGACGTGCAGGAACACCATGCCGAGGTGCACACAGGCCGCCACCGCGACGACAGCGAGGGCGAGGGCGGCGGCGATCTGGTAGCGGAGGGAGAGGGCGGCTATGCCGGTGGGGGGAGGGGGCGCG
>NZ_JAAKZY010000441.1 GCF_011045015.1 Streptomyces scabichelini
CTGTCACGCCACCCGCGTGAACTCGACCGTCACCTCCGGTGGCCCTCCCGCCACTCCCCGGTACACCCCTTTGTGCGGCGTCACGTCGTCGTAGTCGCGGCCCCGGCCCACGACCACGTGGGAGTCGTCGGCGCGGACGCGGTTGGTGGGGTCGTAGCCGGTCCAGTCGCCCGCCCAGTACTCGACCCAGGCGTGGCTCTGGCCTTCGACGGGGCGGTGGAGTTCCGCGTCGCGTTCGGGGTGGAGGTAGCCGGAGACATAGCGGGTGGGCAGGCCGAGGGCACGCAGCAGGCCCGCCGTCAGGTGGGCGATGTCCTGGCAGACGCCCGCGCCCTGCTCCCAGGCCTCGGCGGCGGCGGTGTTCACGCCGGTGGAGCCGGGGATGTACGACACGTGGTCGGCGACCAGGGACGAGACCGCCACCGCCGTCTCGTGCGGGTCCAGGCCGGACGCGGCCTCGCGGGCCCGTTCGACGAGTGAGTCGGGCATGGCCGTACGCGAGGTCGGTGCCGCGTACTCCAGCAGGCGGGAGTTCGCGACCCGCTCCGCCACTTCCGCCCAGGTCGGGGCCGTCGGAAGCCCGCCCGGCGGAGCCGTCTCCACCAGGCTCACCGCTGTGATCGTCAGGTCCGCGTGCGGTTCCATCAGGTCGAAGCCGGTGACCTGGGTGCCCCAGTAGTCCCAGTACGACCAGGTCGGGGTGGAGGGGTTCACGAGGACGCGGGCGTCCAGCGTGGTCTGGCTCGGGAGCGTCAGCGGTGTCATGCGGACCTCGTTGTGGGAGGAGACCGCGGCCTGTGCGTACGACACCTTCGTGGTGTGCCGGATGCGGAGTCGGCGCGTCATGGCGTGCTCACGCTCCTTCCTGGGCCCACTCGACGGGCCCCTGGTACGGGAAGAACTGCTCCGCGACCGCCTCGGCGGAGGTCATGCAGGACGTCTGCAACTCCCGGAGCAGAGAGGGGAGTACGTCCTCCAGGGCGCCGGAGTCCTGATACTCCAGGCGCGTACGCATCCTCCCTATCGGGCGGCGCGCCGGGTCCTGGCGCTGGCGCCCGAGCGCCGCCAGGCACTCCTCCGCCGTGGTCAGCGCGTGCAGCACCGAGCGCGGGAACTCCCGGTCCATGATGAGGAACTGGGCCACCCGCGCCGTGTCCCCGAAGCCGCCGTACACGCGCGCGTACGCCTCGTCGGCCCCGCTCGCGCTGAGCAGCGTCGGCCAGTCGGGAGCATGGGCCGCGTCGAGGACTCGTACGGAAAGCAGCCGTACGGTCATGTCCACCCGCTCCAGGCTCCGGCCGAGGACCACGAACCGCCAGCTGTCGTCGCGGCTCATCGTCGAGTCGGCGAGGCCGAAGAAGAGGGCGGCCCGGCGGCGTACGAGTTCGAGATAGGCGTACGGGCCCGTGCGGCGGGCCGCCATGCGCTGGTCGGCGAGGGCGTGCCAGGTGGAGTTGAGGCACTCCCACATCTCCGACGACACCGCCTCGCGGGCGCTCCTCGCGTTCAGGCGGGCGGCACCGAGCGCGCCCTCGATGGAGCAGGTCGAGCGTGCGTCGAAGGCCAGCTGGTCAAGTACCTGCTGCATGTCGACGCGTTCGTCGCCCGCGTCGACGCCGAGGATCGCGTACAGCGAGCGGCAGGCCACGTCCTCGTCCCGCCAGGGGTCTTCAAGGAGCCGGTGCAGATACGCGTCGAGGATGCGGCCGGTGGCGTCCGCGCGCTCGACGTACCGGCCCGTCCAGGTCAGTGCTTCGGCGATGCGGGAGAGGATCACGTCGTTCACGGCCGTACCTCCTCGATCAGTGTTCGCCCCGGCCGGGGCTCCGTCCGGGGGTGTCCGGTGCGGCGTGTGGTGCGGCGTCTGGTGCGTGGTCGTCACTGCTGCTGTGCCCCTTCCTGCGCGACGAGGCGCTCCCCGTCGGGGCCGAGCTGGCGCGGGACGACGTCCGGTACGGCTGTGGGCTCCTCAGGGAGCGGTCCGCCCTTCGGACCCTCGGCGAGCACCCAGGTGTCCTTGGAGCCGCCGCCCTGGCTGGAGTTGACGATGAGGTTGCCCTCCTGGAGCGCGACCCGGGTGAGCCCGCCCGGCAGCACCCACACATCGCTGCCGTCGTTCACGGCGAACGGCCGCAGGTCGATGTGGCGGGGGGCCATCCGGTCGCCCGCGAGGGTGGGGGACGTGGACAGGGCGACGGGCCGTTGCGCGATCCAGCCGCGCGGATCGGCGATGACCTCTTTGCGTACGCGATCCAGCGTGGCCTTGTCCGCGTGCGGACCGATCACGATGCCCTGCCCGCCCGC
>NZ_JAAKZY010000442.1 GCF_011045015.1 Streptomyces scabichelini
GGGTGGGTGACCGGGGCGGACATGGAACTGCTCCTCGTCTGGGACAGGACCGACAGGCAGGCAGGCGACAGTCAGACGGCGACAGGCAGGTAGACACGCTAGAGGCAGGCAGACAGGCCCGACTCGTAGACAGTTTGTCAGCAACTACTACCCGCCGGTAGCCCCCGGCGCCGTCGACCTGATGGCCGTACGCCGCTCAACGCGTCCCGCGCACCACCGGGTTGGCCTCCGGGTCGCCTGGACACGGTCCGACACGTCGGCTGGGATGGTGCCGTGGCTACCGACATCGCGACCGAGGTCTTCGAAGAGCACCGTCCCGTTCTGATGGGCGTCGCCTACCGCATGCTCGGCCGGGTGGCCGACGCGGAGGACGTGGTCCAGGAGGCGTGGCTGCGCTGGTCCGGCGCCGACCACACCCAGGTGCGCGAACCGCGCGCCTACCTGGTGCGCATCACCACCCGCCTCGCCATCGACCGGCTGCGCCAGATCCAGTCCCGCAACGAGGCCTACGTAGGACCGTGGCTGCCCGAGCCGTACGTCACCGACTTCGGGGACACCGTCCCGGACGCGGCGGAGCGGGCCGTGCTCGCCGACTCCGTCTCGCTGGCGCTCCTCGTCGTCCTGGAGTCACTGTCGCCCCTGGAGCGCGCGGTGTTCGTACTCCGGGAGGCCTTCGGATATCCGTACGCGGACATCGCCGCCACCCTCGACCGCAGCGAGTCCGCGGTGCGCCAGCTGGCCGGACGGGCGCGCAGGCACGTCGAGGAGAAGCGGCCGCGCTACGAGGTCGATCCCGCGCTGCAACGCGATCTCACCGAGCGGTTCCTCGCCGCCGCCACCGAGGGCGACCTGGAGGGGCTGATGTCCCTGCTGGCCCCGGACGTGCGCCTGGTGGGCGACAGCGGCGGCCGGGCCAAGGCGCCCGTGCGCGTTCTCGAGTCGGCCGACAAGGTGGGCCGCTTCGTCCTCGGTGCCACTCAGAAGGGCATCGCGGGGGCCTCGTTCCGTTTCATGGAGATCAACGGTGGCCCCGCACTGCTGGTCCTTTACGAGGGCAAGCCCGACAGCGTCTTCCAGCTGGCCGTCGCCGACGGCCGGATCCAGTGCGTCTACATCGTGCGCAACCCGGAGAAGCTGCTGTCCCTGGCCGTCGACTAGCCGACGCCGACAGCTGACAGCGGACAGAGCCGCGAACAGCCGGCAGAGCCGCGAACGCCGCGTGAACACTCTGCGGAGTCGCTTCTGTGCGCGCTGTAACGGATCGAGGATTGGTCTTGACCAAGGGTGGGGGCCGTCTTATGGTCGCAGGGATAGTGCAGGAACCTTTAATAAACAAGGGCGTTAAAACCGCCGGGTCAGGGCGATTGCGGAGGACAGGGTGGGGACCACGCAGTTGGATACGGTGCCGGAGCCGAAGTACTGGCATCTCAGGACCGTGCTCAGTGAGGCACTGGACTCCGAGTTCTCGGTGGGCGAGATCCTGCCCAACGAGCGTGATCTCGCAGCACGGTTCGGCGTCGCACGTGCCACGCTCCGCCAGGCCCTGGAGCAGCTCGAACTCGAGGGCAGGCTGCAACGCCGTCGCGGTGTCGGCACGACCGTGGCACCGCCGCGCATGGGCGTGGCAGTGGGATCCGAGCAGCACGCGTGGCCGGGCGCGGTCGGCGACGCCTGGCAGCCCGCGGACTGCACGGTGGCGGCCCCGCCCGCGACGGTGGCCGACATCCTGGAGACCGGCCACGACGAGAAGGTGCACATCGTGCGCCGCTCCAGGGTGACGCGCGGCCAGCCCGTCGCCGCGGAACTGCTCTACATCCCGGCGTCATCGGTGCCCGACCTCTCCGCCATCGACGCGCCCTCGGGTACCGCACGCGCGCGTGCCGTTCTGCGCGAGCTCCAGCGCCTGGAGCTGGAGGGCCAGGACCGCGCCGTGGAACTCGGCTCGGCCCGCGCGGACGACGCCAAGGAACTCGACCGGCTCCCCGGCGCACCCGTCCTCGTCGTCACCACCCGCTTCTTCACCGAGGGACGCACAGCGGCGGTCTCCGTCGCCACGTACCGCGCCGACACGTGTCGGCTGACTTTCGGAGACACCGGGGGCGTGGAGATCCACCATGACCCGGAGCGCCGGGCGTCCTGAGGGTCACCTTTTGCAGCCCAGGCTCGCATCAGTCAGCCCGTCCGGCGCTTGAGGACGAGGCCGTTCAGGCCGACGAGCGGGGGTCTGGGGGCGG
>NZ_JAAKZY010000443.1 GCF_011045015.1 Streptomyces scabichelini
GGCGGGCGGACTGCTGGGTGGGACGGCTCCTGGAGCGGGGCCGGTGGACGAGGACCCGTACGAGCTGGTCGCCCGGGTCCGTGCCGACCGCGGCAGGATCGTCGCGGCGGGCGGCTGCTTCGATCTGCTGCACGCCGGTCATGTCGGCCTGCTCCAGGCCGCCCGGCGGATCGGCGACTGCCTCGTGGTCTGCGTCAACTCCGACGCGTCGGTCCGCCGCCGCAAGGGCGACGGCCGACCGGTCAACCCGCTCGCCGACCGTGTCCGTGTGCTGCGCGCCCTGGAGTGCGTCGACGCCGTGGCCGTGTTCGACGAGGACACCCCGGAACGCCTCCTGACGGAGCTGCGCCCCAACGTCTGGGTCAAGGGCGCCGACTACGCCGGCACCGACCTCCCCGAGGCCGCGCTCCTCGAGAAGTGGGGCGGCCAGGCCGTACTCCTGCCCTACCTCGACGGCCGCTCCACAACAGGGCTCGCGGCACGGGCGGCCGCCGCCGCACCGGGGAGCGCACGATGACGACTGACGCGTCCCGTCCCGAACCCCGCCTGCCGGCGTGGGCGGCTGTGGCGTCCGTGGCGGCTGGAGGCACCCCATGAGGGCGCGCCCTTGCGCGGATGCGCCCCGGCTGCTGGGGCTGCGGGCCCTGGGAGTGGGACTAGGACTGGGACTGGGCGATCCTCCGCACGCCACGGCGGGCCCGGGCCCGGACGGCGCCCCGCACGGCCGCCTGCCCGACCCGGCCCTGCTGCGCATCCACCCCGAAGACGTACTCGACGTCCTCGACCGGCTCCCCAAGAGCACCGACCGCCCCGAACCACCAGGAGACCCCCCACCCGTGACCGACCCGGCACCCGCACGCCACTCGCCCGGCAGGACCGTCGGCACCGACCCGCATCGCCAGCCTGACGAAGACGGCCCGGAGCACCCGCCCATAGGCGTCGTCATCGCCACCCGCGACCGAGCCGACTCCCTCGCCGTCACCCTGCGCCACCTGCTCGCCCTGCCGGAGAAACCACCCGTGCTCGTGGCCGACAACGCGTCGAGCGACGGAACGCGCGCGATGATCGCCGAACAGTTCCCCGAGGTGCGCGTGCTCGCCCTGCCGGCCAACCGCGGAGCCCTCGCCCGCAACGACGGCGTACGCGCACTCGACACGCCGTACGTGGCCTTCAGCGACGACGACTCCTGGTGGGAACCGGGCGCCCTGACCACGGCGGCCCGGCTGCTGGACGCCCACCCGCGGCTCGGCCTCCTCTCCGCGCGCACGCTGGTCGGCCCCTCCGACGCCCCCGACCCGCTCAACGACTTCCTCGCCGGGTCGCCCCTCGGCCCGGCCACCGACCTGCCGGGCAACCAGGTCCTCGGCTTCCTCGGCTGCGCCGCCGTCGCCCGCCGGTCGGCCTACCTCGACGCCGGCGGCTACCACCGGCTGCTGTTCTTCGGCGCGGAGGAAACCCTCCTCGCGTACGACCTCGCCGCGCGCGGCTGGGGCGTCGTCCACTGCCCGGAGGTGGTCGCGCACCACCACCCGGCCCCGGTGCCGCGGGCCCACCGTTCCGCTGTCGTACACCGCAACGAACTGCTCACCACCTGGCTGCGCCGCCCGCTGCCGGTCGCCCTGCGCCGCACCTGGGACCTGGCCACCGCGGCCCGCCGTGACCCCGAGGCCCGGCGCGCCCTGAGTGCCGCGCTCGCGCTGCTGCCGGCCGCGCTGCGCGCCCGTACGCCCCTGCCGCCGTACATCGAGCGAGCCGTGCGCCAGGTCGAGGGGGCGTCCCGTGAGCGATGACCGGACGACCGTGGTCGTGATCACCCACAACCGCAGGACCGAACTCCTGCGGACACTGGAGCACCTCGCCGAACTGCCCGAGGGCCCACCGGTGATCGTCACCGACAACGCCTCCACCGACGGCACCGCCGAAGAGGTCGCCCGCCGTCATCCGGACGTACGACTGCTACGGCCCGGCCGGAACCTCGGCGCGGTCGGCCGCAATCTGGCCGTACGACACGTGCGGACGCCCTACGTGGCGTTCTGCGACGACGACACCTGGTGGGCGCCCGGAGCACTGTCCCGGGCCGCGGACCTCCTGGACCGGCACGGCCGGCTCGCGGCCGTCACGGCGCGCATCCTCGTCGAACCGCGCGGCACCGAGGACCCGATCGTCGAGGAACTGCGCAACTCCCCGATCCCCGGCCCCCGCT
>NZ_JAAKZY010000444.1 GCF_011045015.1 Streptomyces scabichelini
GTCGTCACCGTCCTGACCGAGGCAGACGCTCCCCCGCCCGTTCCCCCGCTCGACGAGATGCGTGCGCGTCAGCGCGTCCAGGGCGCGGGTCGGCGGAGCGTCTGCCTCGGTCAGGACGGTGACGACCTCGGTGCTCACGTCAGGCCCCGGGGCAAGGGACAGCAGGCGGAGCAGGCGGGCCTGCTCGGGTGGCAGACGTCGGTATGACAGGTCGAAGGCGGCGCGGACACTCCGCTCGCCATCGTCAAGGTGGGTGAGACGGTCGCGGAACTCGGTGAGTTCGGCGACGAGTTCGGCTACGGGCTTGTCCCGGTCCAGCACCAGCAGAGCAGCCGCGATCTGTAGGGCCAGCGGCAGATGCCCACAGCGGGAGGCGAGTTCCGCCGCTGCCTCGGCCCCGTCCGCGACGCGGTTGTCGGACGGGTCGGCGATCCGCAGGGCGCGGTCGAGCAGGGCGTACGCCTCCTCCGGCGTCAGCTCGTCCAACGGCAGGAGCCGCGCGCCCAGTTGGGGCAACTTGTGGCGAGAGGTGACGAGTAGACGGTGCCGTTTGTCGCCGGGAAGCAGGCGGCGCACCTGCTCCGGTGAGGACGCGTTGTCCGCCAGGATCAGCACCGCGCCCCGCTCCCGGGCACGCTCGGCAAGGGTCGAACGGTAGAGCGCGGCCCGTTCGTCCGCAGTGGCCGGAATGTGCTCCGGCGCCGTACCCAACGCCCGCAGCAAGGCCTCCAGCGCCTGGTCCGCCATCACGCGATCGTCGTCGTACCCGTGCAGGTCCATGAAGAGCACCCCGCCCGTGAACCATCCCCTCCCGCACGCCTCGTGCGCCGCCTCCACCGCGAGCGCCGTCTTGCCGATGCCGCCGAGGCCGGACACCGCCGCGACCAGCACGGCGGTCGGCCTCTCGGGCGCGGACGGGTCGAACGCGTCCAGCAGCGCACGCAGTTCGCCGTCCCGGCCGGTGAAGCCGACCGCCTTGGCGGGCAGGGCATCCAGCGCGGTGGGCGCGGGACCATGCTCGTGGTACTCCGCCTTCGCGGTGAAGGGACCGGTGAACTCGCCTCCCCGGAAGTCGAGATGGTCCCCGTCGTACCCGTTCGTCATCGCGCCGTCCCCCGTGCCGCCTCCGAACATCGCGTGACATCACGGTACGCCGCACCCACCCCGCCCAACACACGCTCTGGACACGCAACTTGGCAGTACCGTTGAGAGCGTGCCGGAGCCAATGCCCACCGTAGCGATCCTCACCGCGCTGTCCCTCGAATACGACGCCGTACTCGACCACCTCATGGATGTCGAGAAGCTCACGCATGAGCGCACCGGCACGCGGGCCAGGCGAGGGAAGCTCCCTGGCACCCCCTGGCACGTCGCCCTGGTCGACATGGGCGAGGGCACGCTCACGGCCGCCACGATCACCGAGCGGGTGATGACGTGGCTCGCCCCCGAGGCCGTGCTCTTCGTCGGGGTCGCGGGCGGTCTGAAGGACGACGTCGGCATCGGCGACGTCGTGGTCGCGACCAAGGTGTACGCCATCCACGGCGGCGAGCAGACGCCCGACGGCTTCCTGGACCGGCCGGAGGCCTGGCGCGCCTCGTACCGTCTGGAGCAGGCGGCCAAGGATGCGTTGCGCGGGAAGGCCCAGTTCAACGGGAAGGTCCACTTCAAGCCGATCGCGGCCGGAGACGTCGTCCTCGCGGACAGCGACTCCGAACTCGCCCAGCGCATCAGGGCGAGCTACAACGACGCCGTCGCCATCGAGATGGAAAGCTCCGGCGTCGCCCACGCCGTTCACCTCGCCGGTGAGGCGGGCGCGTTGATCATCCGGGGCATCAGCGACAAGGCCAATGCGGACAAGTCGAATGAAGACGCCAGGGGTTCACAGCCCCGGGCCGCCGCGAACGCGGCCAGGGCGGCGGTCGCCGTACTCCGCGAGCTGCAACCGAAGTCGACTGCCCCGCAGCCTCGTGACTCCGACCCTCGGGGGCGTCCTTTTCGCAGCTCCACCGACGCCCCCACGTACAGCGGAGACCACCTCGACTTCCGAGGCGGCACCTTTCACGGCCCCTTCACCGCCAAGTCGGTCGGCCGACCACCGCACGGCGACGGACAGTAGCCCAGGCGAAGGCCCGCAACACGGAACCAGCACGCCGCAGCAGTCCCACGGCCCGGTACCCACCGCAACCACCACCCTCCCTGTCTCT
>NZ_JAAKZY010000445.1 GCF_011045015.1 Streptomyces scabichelini
GGGCCGGGGGCCGGGGCCTGACGGAGGTCCCGAAAGGCCACTCATCACTCTCTGTAGTCGATGCGTTGTCCACACTCGATTCTTTGTCCACAGATTTCCGTCTTCCCCTGGCTTTTCGTCCCGAGGTACTTCACTCTGGGTAGTGGAGTGCGGAGTTCGGGCAGGCGTGTGGAGAGCGCGTCGGGACAGACGGGACAGTGCATGGACGCGGTGCGGCTCATCGGCGCGAGCAGATGTGCCCTGGTGGGAAGCGATGACGTGCTGGGCACCATGGCGGAGGCCTGGCAGGCGCAGGCCCTCGCCCAGGCGATAGGCAGTCGCCTGGCGATGTCCGGCCCTCCCGAATTACGGAGCGAGGCACTGGGGTTGACCGATCTGGCGGGCAGAGGCTGCCGAGTCCTGGACGCTCCGGGACTTCGTGCCGGGAGCCTGCGCGCGGCGCAACTCACGGAACTCGGCGATGCCCGCCGGGCCCTCCTCGACCTCGGCGGTCTCCTCGGAGAGGTCGGCATCGCCCTCGTCGGCATCGCCAGCGCGGCGGACGACGAGGGCACGTACTGGCAGTGCATGGAAGCCATCGACGCGGCGGACGAGTCCCGCGACAGAGTCCTCGAGATGCTGCGGACACTCGCGGAGCGGGATGAGGCTGAGCCCGAGCAGGGGTCTGCGGCGTAGGGCTTTGCCCCGCCCCGCCGCGGCGTCCCCTGGGCGAGCAGACCGTCAGGCGCAGCCTGATGCAGCCCGGCGCAGTCAGGTGCGGTCAGGTGCGCTCGGAGACGCCCTGGCCGCCGTCGGTCGGGGTCGTGTCCGGGCGGGCGGCCGACTGTTGGAGGTCGGCGTCGAGTTGGGAGAGGTCCGCGTTGAGTGCCGCCATCAGCTCCTCCATCTGTTGCAGCAAGCCATTGGGCTGCGACGAGGGAACGGCTTCCTCGGACATGACGGCCTCCTCGGCCTTCGCCTCCCGCGCGGGGAGGATCAGCAATATGCCGGGCGGTCCGGCTCCGCCCGAGTCCAACGAACACCGCTGGGGCCGGTCACTGCCAAGAGCCCGTCCTGGACGCGGAGTTGACGGTTTTCACCCGACCGAGGGCGAGGAGGGACGGTGGAACCGGTGGCGTTGACCGGTGTTCGACCGTGCAGGATGGGGCCATGGATCTTCGAATCTTCACCGAGCCCCAGCAAGGGGCCACCTACGACACCCTGCTCGCCGTGGCAAAGGCCACCGAAGACCTCGGTTTTGACGCCTTCTTCCGCTCCGACCACTACCTGCGGATGGGGGACGGAGACGGCCTCCCTGGCCCCACCGACGCCTGGGTCACCCTCGCCGGACTCGCCCGCGAAACCAAGCGCATCCGGCTCGGCACCCTGATGACCGCCGGCACCTTCCGCCTGCCCGGTGTCCTGGCCATCCAGGTCGCCCAGGTCGACCAGATGTCCGGCGGCCGAGTCGAATTCGGCCTGGGCGCGGGCTGGTTCGAGGAGGAGCACAAGGCGTACGGCATCCCGTTCCCCAAGGAGAAGTTCGCCCGACTCGAAGAGCAACTGGCCATCGTCACGGGCCTGTGGGCCACGGAGACCGGCCAGACCTTCAGCCACCACGGCACGTACTACGACCTCACCGACTCGCCCGCGCTGCCCAAGCCCGCACAGCCCAAGGTCCCGGTACTCATCGGCGGCCACGGCGCGACCCGCACCCCGCGCCTCGCGGCCCAGTACGCCGACGAGTTCAACATGCCGTTCGCATCGCCAGAGGACAGCGAGCGCCAGTTCGGCCGCGTACGGGCGGCGGCGGAGCAGGCCGGCCGCAAGGGCGACGACCTGGTGTACTCGAACGCGCTCGTCGTCTGCGTCGGCAAGGATGACGCGGAGGTCGCCCGCCGGGCCGCCGCGATCGGCCGCGAGGTCGAGGACCTGAAGACGAACGGCCTGGCCGGTTCCCCGGCGGAGCTCGTCGACAAGATCGGCCGGTACGCGGAGATCGGCGCCCAGCGGATCTACCTCCAGATCCTCGACCTCGACGACCTGGACCACCTGGAACTGCTCTCGTCGCAGGTGCAGTCGCAGCTGTCGTAGCCGAGGCCGGCTTACCGGCCCCTGAAGGGGCCCGCCGACGGCGGGCCCCTTCAGGGGCGCGGGGAACTGCGCGACCAGCCACAGACAACCCGCACCCGCCCACAAAACCGCACCCACCACCCCCG
>NZ_JAAKZY010000446.1 GCF_011045015.1 Streptomyces scabichelini
CGCGGCCCACGCCCCACACCCGACACAAACTCCGGCGCAGGCAACGCCCCCCGATCCACCTTCCCGTTCACCGTCAACGGCAGCCGCTCCAACTCCACGAACGCCACCGGCACCATGTACTCCGGCAACGATTGCCCCGCGAACGCCCGCAGGTCGGCGGTCGACGGCAGCTCGGCGTCGGGAACGAGGTAGGCGACCAGCCGTTCGTCGCGGACGATGACCACGGCCTCGCGGATCGCGGGATGAGCGGCCAGCCGGGCACTGATCTCACCCGGCTCGATGCGATACCCCCGCACCTTCACCTGATCATCGCTGCGGCCCAGGAACTCCAGACTCCCGTCCGCCCGCCGCCGCGCCAGATCACCACTGCGATACAGCCGGGAGCCGGGCGGACCGAACGGATCCGGCACGAACCGCTCCGCCGTCAGCTCCGGCCGGTTCAGATACCCCCGCGCCACCCCCGGGCCACCCACATGAATCTCACCCGGCACCCCCACCGGCACCAACTCACCGAACCGGTCCAGCAGATACACCGACAGGTCATTCAACGGACGCCCGATCGGGCTCGCCGACCCACCGGCCGCGACATCCTCCCCACCCACCGGGTAGTACGTCACATGCACCGTCGTCTCGGTGATGCCGTACATGTTCACCAGCCGCGGAGACTCCAGACCATGCCGCGCGGCCCAGCCCTGAAGCGCCCCGCAGTCCAAAGCCGCGCCACCGAAGACGACGGTCCGCAGGGCCAGTTGTCCAGCCGTGTCGGAGGCGTCGGCCGTGTCGGCCGCGCGGGTGCGGTCTTCCTCGATGAGCTGGGTGAACGCCGACGGTGTCTGGTTCAGCACCGTCACACCCTCACGCACCAGCAACTCATGGAAACGAGACGGCTCCCGCGCCGTCATCTCCGGCACCACCACCAGCCGGCCACCGTGCAACAGCGCCCCGAAGATCTCCCACACCGAGAAGTCGAACGCATACGAATGGAACAACGTCCACACATCGTCCGGACCGAACCCGAAATCCGCCCGCGCCGTCTCGAACAACCGCACCACACTGGCGTGCGCCAGCACCACACCCTTCGGCCGCCCCGTCGAACCCGACGTATAGATCACATACACCGTGTTGTCCGGCACCGAGAGCGACACCGGGGCGGTCTCCGGACGAGACGCGACGACCTCCGCATCCCGGTCCAGGACCACCAACTCGCCCTCGTACACACCCTCCAGCACCGACACCGGACCACCCGAGGTCACCACCACCCGGGCACCCGCATCCGCCAGCACAAACCCCAACCGCTCCGCCGGACTCGCCGGATCCAACGGCAGATAACCCGCCCCCGCCTTCAGCACACCCAACAACGACGGCACCAGGTCGGGTCCGCGCTCCAGACACACCCCCACCAACGACTCCGGGCCGACGCCCAACGACCGTAGGTGGTGGGCGAGTTGATTGGCCCGCGCGTCGACCTCCGCATACGTCAACGACACCGCACCGCACACCACCGCCACCGCATCCGGCGACGCCGCCACCCGCTCCTCGAAAATCTCGTGCACACACCGCTCCACCGCCACCGACGGCACCACCGGCCCCGCAGCGGAGAGCAGGAACTCGCGCTCCTCGGGCGGCAGTACGTCCACCCTGTGGATCTGCCGGTCCGGGGCGTCCACGACGGCTTCGAGCAGGTGAACTAGGCGTTCGCTGATCCGCTGGGCCTCGTCGGGGGCGTAGACGTCGGGGCGGTAGCTCACTTTGAGGGTGAGGCCGGCTCCGGGGACCGGGATGGCGGAGAGGGACAGCGGGTAGTGGGTGGCGTCGTCGAAGCCGATGCCCACGAGTTCGAGGTCGCCGAGGACGGCGGTGAACACGGACGGATCCAGGGGGTAGTTCTCGACGACCATGCTGGTGTCGAAGAGGGTGCCGAAGCCGGTCCTGCGCTGGATGTCGGACAGGCCGTAGTGGTGGTGCGGGATCAGCGCCGACTGCTCCTCCTGGAGCCGCCTCAGCAGCCCGATTACCGACTCCTCCGGACGCAACCGGACGCGTACCGGCAGCGTGTTGATGAACAGGCCGAGCATCCGCTCGACGCCCTCCAGCTCCGGCGGACGCCCCGAGACCGTGGCACCGAAGACCACGTCCTCCCGGCCGGTCTGCCGCGCCAGCAGCA
>NZ_JAAKZY010000447.1 GCF_011045015.1 Streptomyces scabichelini
AGGCGAGGGAGGCGGGGCGGGCGGGCGCGAGGGACGCGGAGCCGTCCCGTTCGTCGACCGTGATCAGCAGAGGCGCCTGGGCCAGCAGCTCACCGAGCGGGGTCACCGCGCGGTGCGGCGGGTGCCCCGCATGGGCAAGGCACGCGACACGCAGCGACTCGCGCAGCTCGCGCGCCGCCGCAACGTCCGCCGCCTCCGTCAGCCCCAGCGCCGCACGCCCCTCCGCCGTGTCCAGCGAGTCGGCACCCGACTCGATGTCCAGGGTGTTCACCAGGGCCTCGACCAGGGCCAGGCCACCGGGAGCGGGCGCGCGGTCATTCATGGTTGCGACGTTACCCCTTATGCGGGAGCATGCAGTAACCGTTACCGGTTCACGCCTCTTAGAGGTAACCAAGGAGGAAGTCATGGCTCTCGCCAAGCTGGGTGCCGTCGTCCTGGACTGTCCCGACCCACGCGCTCTCGCCGAGTTCTACGCCGGGGTGCTGGGCGGCGACCTCGAGGAGGACGACGGCTGGGTCGACCTGCGTGTGCCCGGAGGGCAGACGCTGGCGTTCCAGGCCGCCCCCGGACACGTACCGCCGAAGTGGCCCGCGCCCGACGCCTCACAGCAGTTCCATCTGGACCTGACCGTCGACGACATGGACGCGGCGGAGAAGGAGGTCCTCGCGCTGGGCGCGAAGGTGCTCGACGCGGAGGACAGGACGCGCACCTGGCGGGTGTACGCGGACCCGGCCGGCCACCCGTTCTGCCTCTGCGCCTGCTGAGGACTGAGCCGCAACCACCTGCCGAGAACTCAGCCGAAGCCAACCCGCAGCTAACCGTCGAGCTGAGCGATCCTCGCCGTGGACGCCCCGCGGCGCTGCTGCGCGGCGCGAGCCGTGAAGTCCGCGGCGCGCAGCACGCGTTGGATGTTGCCCCAGGTGAGCAGGGCAATGTGGGTCTCCGACCAGCCACGGTCGAGGAGTTCGGCGACGAGGTGCGGGTAGCACGAGGCGTCGGGCAGCTCCTGCGGGTGCGCGGCCCCGGAGTCGTACGTCCCCGAGAGGCCGACGCACTCCGGCCCCGCGATCGCACGTACATGATCGAGATGGTCCGCGACGTCCCGTACCGACGGCCCCGTCTGCTCCGCCGTCAGCGGCACCAGGCACAGGCCCTTGGCGGCGCCCAGCAGGTCGAGCAGATCGTCGGGGAGGTTGGCCGGATGGGGGCGCAGGGCGCGGGCCGCGGAGCGGGTGCACAGGACCGGGGCCCTGGAGACGGTGAGGACGCGGCGCGCGGTCGGGTCGGAGGCGCCGGAGAGATCCGCGAGTACGCCGATGCGGTTCATCTCGCGTACGACCTCCTCGCCGAACCGCGTCAGCCCGTTGCCGCCCGCCCACGACGTGCCCGTGAGGGAGAGCACGCGCAGACCGAGGGTGTGCAGCGCGCGCAGAATCCCGAGCGAGTCGTCCAGCGCACCGGCTCCCGCGGGCCCGAGCAGCACCGCCACCCGCCCGCAGTTCCTGACGTCGGTGGCCTGCGCCGCGCTGTACGCCATCCGCAGGCTCTCCGGATACGTCCCCACCACCGTCTTCACCAGATCGAGCTGCTCCAGCGTCGCCCCGACCGCCCGTTCCCCGGCGAACCCCTCGGGCAGATGCAGCGACCAGAACATCGCCGCCACATGCCCTTCCCGCAGCCGGGGCACATCCGTGTCGATGGCGCTCTCCCCGAGTTCCAGGTCGTACCAGGGCAGATGCCGCAGCGCCCACGGCAGCCCGCTGTACCCGTCGGCAACGGGGTGGGCGGCGAGGAGGGCATGCGCCCGGGGCAGCCCGTCGCCGTTCACGTCCGGCGCCGCGCCCGCACCGGTCTCGAACTCCCCGTCCGTTCGGTCCAGCTCGCCCACCTCGGCGGCGGCGCGCAGCTCGTCCTGCAGATCAGCCATGGCGGAGCTCCGGGGTCCGGTGATGCCAACTCGTAGGGCCACCGTGCCATGGGAGCGGGGTGAGGTCTCGGTAGGTGGAGCGTTCGGAGTACCGCGCTCCACAGAGGGCGCCCCGTCAGGGGCGCGGGGAACTGCGCGCCCAGCCCCCACCCAC
>NZ_JAAKZY010000448.1 GCF_011045015.1 Streptomyces scabichelini
ACCCCGGAGGGCGCCCCCAACCTCCGGCTCAGTCGTCCCCGTTACGCGGAGCGTTCCAGCGCGGGTCCGACTCCCATTCCAGGTTGCGCTCTCGAGCGAGTTCCATCGCGCGGGACGCGTCCGCTCGGGTCGCGTACGGGCCGAAGCGGTCCTTGCCGGGGCACTCGGGGCCCTCCTCGACCTTCTCGTGTTCCAGGCAGTAGTACCATTCGCCCGGTTTGCCGACCGTGCGCTTCTTGAACAGGGCCATGGCTCAGGCTCCTTTCGCCAGGGACATCGTCCCCCCACACCCGCTGGTTAGACTCGCTGGCATGTCTGGCCAGTCGCTGCTCGTACCAGGGGAGCTCTCTCCCACCCGTCCCGTCCCGGGAAACATCAGGCGTCCCGAGTACGTGGGCAAGCCCGCCCCCACGCCGTACAAGGGTCCGGAGGTGCAGACCCCCGAGACGATCGAGGCCATGCGGCTCGCCGGGCGGATCGGCGCGCGGGCGCTGGCCGAGGCCGCGAAGCTGATCGCGCCCGGTGTCACGACGGACGAGCTGGACCGGGTCGCCCACGAGTACATGTGCGACCACGGGGCCTACCCGTCCACGCTCGGCTACCGAGGCTTCCCCAAGTCCCTGTGCACCTCGGTCAACGAGGTCATCTGTCACGGCATTCCGGACTCCACGGTCCTGCGGGACGGCGACATCATCAACCTCGATGTGACGGCGTACATCGGCGGGGTGCACGGCGACAACAACGCCACGTATCTCGTGGGCGATGTGGACGAGGAGTCGCGGCTGCTCGTCGAGCGCACTCGCGAATCCCTCAGCCGTGCCATCAAGGCCGTCAAGCCCGGCCGGCAGATCAACATCATCGGGCGGGTCATCGAGTCGTACGCGAAGAGGTTCGGGTACGGGGTCGTACGGGACTTCACGGGGCACGGGATCAACTCGTCGTTCCACTCCGGGCTGATCATTCCGCACTACGACAACCCGCACGCGACCACCGTCATGCAGCCCGGGATGACCTTCACCATCGAGCCGATGCTCACGCTGGGCACGCACGAGTACGACATGTGGGACGACGGGTGGACGGTCGTGACGAAGGACCGCAAGCGAACCGCGCAGTTCGAGCACACGCTGGTCGTCACCCACAGCGGGGCCGAGGTCCTCACGCTGCCTTAGCCGCGTCGCCGCGCCTCAGCCGCCCGCTCCCCCTCGAAGCGGGCGGCTTTTTCATGTGGATCTGGTGGTGATTCGGGGTAGGTTTTTACCGACAAGGCGTCGGGAACCAGTTGACTTAGGTAAGCCTAACCACAGAAGATGGCTCTCGTCTTCCCTTCGGCACCGGAGGTCCACATGAACCCGTCGAGCACCCCGTTCTCGACGCTCATCCGCACCGCCACACACGAGCAGCACGCGGAGGCGCACGACTCGACGTTCATGACCGACCTGCTCGGCGGCAAGCTCGGCGTGGACGCGTACGCGCGCTACACCGAGCAGCTGTGGTTCGTGTACCGGGCACTGGAGGAGGGCGCGCGCGAGCTGGCCGACGACCCCGTGGCGGGGCCGTTCCTCCGGCCTGAGCTGATGCGGCTCGGTTCGCTGGAGCGGGATCTCGCGCACCTGCGGGGAGCGGCGTGGCGGGACGGGCTCACCCCGCTGCCCGCGACGGCGGAGTACACGGAGCGGGTGCTGGAGTGCGCGCACACGTGGCCCGGAGGGTACGTGGCGCATCACTACACCCGTTATCTCGGCGACCTCTCCGGTGGACAGGTCGTCCGGAGCAAGGCGGAGAAGACGTGGGGGTTCGCGCGCAAGGGGGACGGCGTGCGGTTCTACGTGTTCGAGAACATCGCCAACCCCGCCGCGTTCAAGCGGGCCTATCGGGAGCTGCTGGACGCGATCGCGGTCGATGACCTGGAGAAGCAGCGGATCGTGGCGGAGTCCAGGAGGGCGTTCGCGCTGAACATCGCGGTCTTTCGGGAGCTTGGCGCTCCGCTTGAGGCGGTTTGAATCTGCGGGTGCGTTGTGGCTTGTCGCGCAGTTCCTCGCGCCCCTTAGGTTC
>NZ_JAAKZY010000449.1 GCF_011045015.1 Streptomyces scabichelini
CTACTACCCCGCCGCCCCCAGGAACTCCCGCAGTATCCGCTCGCCCGCCCCGACACCCCGTTCCGGCAGGGCCGTGACCGTGGGGGCCGTCCAGCCCGCGTCGGCGAGTTCGCCGTGGCCCGGGCGCCAGCCGCGGTCGGCGGCGAGGAGGAGGTCGGCGTCGAGGAGGGAGTCGCCCGCGGCGAGGGTGAGGTCGGCTCCGGTGCGGCGGGCGATCTCGCGCATCGCGGCGCTCTTGGTGAGCGGCTTCGGTACGGCGTAGATCTTGCGGCCCTGGAGGGACACGGTCCAGCCGCGGTTCTCCGCCCATACGGCCAGTTCCTTCACCCAGTCCTCGGGAAGCAGCTCGCGCTCGACGACGACGTACGCGAAGAGGTCCTCGGCGACTCGGTGCTTGCGCACCCAGGTCGGGTCGCTGGTGGCCTCCATGTGCGCGCGCACCTCGTCCAGCGAGGCGCACTCACTCGCCAGCCGCTCGGTCACCCGCGCGTGCCACTCGGCATCCGAGACACCGTCGACGAGGAGATGACCGCCGTTGGCGCAGATCGCGTACTTCGGGGCGGGGCCCGGGAGCCGGATGCGCTGGTACTGCAGGCGCGTACGGGTCGTGGTCGGCACGAAGACGGTCGCGTCGCCGAGTTCGGCGAGCAGCACGGCCGCGGTCTCCGTCATGTACGACAGCGGCGCGCCCTCGTACACCTCGACGCAGAGCAGCCGGGGCGCCTCCTCGTCCGGCAGGGGCAGCGCGAGCGCGGCGGCGGAGTAGATGAGCGTGCGGTCGAGGTCGCTGGCGACGAGCACCTTGGGCGACTTGGGCGAAGCCGTGGTCATCAGACCGTCACCGCCCTGCCGTCGGCGCCGGTCGCCCCGCGGGTGTACTTGGGGTGGATCAACCCGACGCAGGTGTACGGGAGTTCGGCCACCTCCTCGACGGGTACGCCCCGCTGCTCGGCGAGCAGGCGTACGTGATCCAGGTCGGCGCCCGCTCCGGCGCGCGCGAGGATCTTCCACGGGACGCGGCGCAGGAGTACCCGGGTCGCCTCGCCGACGCCCGGCTTGACGAGGTTCACGTCGTGGATCCCGTACTCCTCGCTGATCCGCTCGACGGCCGCCCAGCCCTCCCAGCTCGGGGTGCGGTCCATGGAGAGCAGGTCCTTGACCAGGGTGTCGACGGCGTCGCCGACCTCGTCGAAGCGGTCGGAGACGGCGTCCAGGAAGTCGACGGAGACGTCCGCGTCGGCGAGCTCGCGGTAGAACTTCGCGCCGTGGAAGTCGTGCTCCCCGACCAGGTCGGCGCGCAGCACCGTACGCGAAATGAGCCCGGAGACAGTCGAGTTGAGGCAGGCGGAGGGGATGAGGAAGTCCTCGCGGGTGCCGTAGGTGCGTACGCAGGAGCCGGGGTCGGCGAGCACCGCGATCTCCGGGTCGAAGCCGGTGATGCCGTCGGAGGCCTCGAACTCCTCGACGGCCTGGGCGAGTTCGCGGGTGATGGCGCCCTTGCCGGTCCAGCCGTCCACGAAGACGACGTCGGCCGGGTCGTGGTGGGCGGCCAGCCAGCGCAGCGCGTTCGCGTCGATGCCACGGCCGCGGACGATGGAGACGGCGTAGTGCGGCAGGTCGAGCGCGTGCCGGTGCTGAGCCCAGCGGCGCATCAGGATGCCGACGGGGGTGCCAGCGCGGGCGAGCGACACGAGGACGGGACGCGGCGACCGCTCCGCCAGCACGGTCTCCGTGACGGCGCCCACGGCCTGGGCGATCCGCGCGGCCGAGATGTCCAGGGCGGCGCGGAACAGCTCCTGGTACTGGGCGCTCGGCTGGTACTCCACCGGCAGCGACTCCGCGTAGTGCGCGCCGCCGCTCTGGATCGCCTCCTCGCGCTCCTCCGTCGGCGCCTCCAGCGTGACGTCCGAGAGGTCCTGGAGCAGCCAGCCGACCTCGTCAGGGGCGTACGAGGAGAAGTCGGGGCCGCGGAGGGGCTCGGGCAGCATGGTGGGCCTTTCGGACAGCTGCGGGG